>NZ_CP004021.1:422500-577500 GCF_001021085.1 Candidatus Liberibacter africanus PTSAPSY
CCACACCTTTTTCATCTTTTAAAAATTTTTGTACAACGTTAATCATAATAAAAATTACCTCTAAAAAATTAAATAAAATACGTTTAATAGCAACCATACTTTATGGCAAAGATCAATAGTCCATACAATAAAAAAATCACAAATGTGATATCAATCCAGTTGTTTGAAAATATAAAAAAAATTGTGCAAAACCGCTACAATCAACATCTAATCATAATATAAATAGATTCACGAATTACTCTCATGCACTTGGAATAAAAAACATCAAAATATCTCAATAAAAATCATATAAAATGCGAATAGCTACAATAAAATTGTAGCTATTCGCTGTAAATTACAACTATTCAATGTAAATAGAAATGTTGTTATTAAGATTTCTATTTCTTAATCTCGGTTACTTTGAGACTATCACTAATCCCTCCAAAAACCGCCTTTAACTTCTCTCCTAGCGCAATAACAGAACTAATAATCGCTAACCCCAAAAGAGAAGCAAGCAAAGCATATTCAATAGCTGTGGCCCCTGATTCTTCTTTTAAGACTTTTTTCAAATAACTGATCATGTATTTTGACTCCTTAATAAAGAAGCGCGCAAAACCATTCGCTATAAACTACATATTGACAAATACAAAATATTTGATTATCCAGTCCAATGGTAGCACACATGTTGTGTCTAGCAAGGGGAGATCATGATTTTATAGTTGCATGATGAGCACATATCGCAATTAACAGTCTTCGAACACCTATGCGACGTGATTTATCACCAACCGAGAAATCATGTACTGCCCCGTTTACTTTTTCTACCCTAAGTATTGTATATAAAACGTTTAAAAGACGTTAAAATGATAGAAAAAATAGATAATACTGTTTTATTTTAATACAATTAAACGCGCATTATTGGTGATTAATAGTCGTTATTTGTAACACAATTAGTAATCATTGTTTATATTTGAAGACATCCTTTGGGGAACATAGATATTAGTGTGCAAAAGATAATATCTGCAAATTTAGCGGTTGAACAGCTGGCTACATTAAAGATTCATAAACAATACTTAGCGAATGAATAATTTGATTTCTAAGAATAACATATATTCGTAAAACACGTAATTATTCGTTCAAATAGAAAAAAATATTAATGATATAGTATATAGTTGACAAATAACGTAATGGATTGTGTTATCAAAGAATCTTGAGAAATTTACCTCAATTTAAACAAAGAAGGTTTACAGTCTTTATACCTATATATTAACGTCTTATTTTATAAATTTTATTTTACAGGCTAAATTTATGGCAAATATTCGAACTACACTGGCTTTATCTATTTTTATTTTTATAGTAGCGCGCATTTATCCTGCTTTCCCGCAAGATCAAATCCAAAAAGCCCCTCCCCCAATACCAACACCAAACTATCCCATACCAGATAAAAAAATAATAAAGCAAAAACCTCCGCTACTCCCCACACACCGAAATCATCAAGAAGCAATAAAACATGCGAATCCAAAAACAAAAGTAAGACGAATACCACCGCCACATTCGCCAATCAACAAAACTCTTCCAACAAAACCCCACGAAAAAGAAGAGGCCAAGAATCTTCGTGTAGCAATCGGACAGTCACTTATATTGGGATTCAATACTAAGATCACAAAAGTAGTTGTCGGAAATGAGAAAGTAATAGATGTCTTAGCCTTGGAAACAGAAAACAGCGTAGTAGTTACAGGGAAAGAGATTGGAATAACTAATCTCATCGTTTTGGGGAAAGACAACAAGGTAATCCTTGATATAGAGGCGACAACGTTTGCAAACGAGAAAAACACCGTACGCGTTTACTCTCCGGGGAACAAAGCTTTTTTATCCTGTACGCCAAGATGCCTTCCTTATACCAACACTTGGAATGATATAATGACTAAATAACAAAAATACTAAAAGTATTCCCTTGCCAAAGAAAAATTCCAAATAATCGCCTTAACACGGCAATTGTTTGTAAATTTCTCTTTGTTTTTTTATTTAATATTTCACTTCTAATTATTATCAAGACTCTGGAACAATCATATTAAATAATAGATGCGCCAAATAACATCGGCTATACACGAGATACTCTTTTGAAATAACCTTCTACATTTTAAAATAAGCGTAAGATCACTTTTTGTCCAGTAATCCCAAATCTATGTCGCAAGTATATGCATTACTAATAATCTATTGAATCCTATTATTCATGTGAGAATAATCGCTTGTAAGAATAGTTTTCATAATTGAAATCAAAGTCTGAACACGAGATCTAAAATCAGGAGCCTCTAATAACGCTTGTTTTTCCTCTTCACTGAAAGGAGAAAGCATCGCAAGTGAATTCACTAGCACCTCATTACTCGCACCTTCAATACTTTCCCAATCCGATTCCAAATTATTAGCCGCTAAATAATTTCGAAAAACTTCCAACAAAGCTATCCTATCAACACCATCATTATCATGACCAATAAGATCAGACATAAATGGAGCAATATAAAAACAACGCCAAGGATTCAATTGATAGGATTCTTCTAATAATCGGAACCGACAAACGCCTGTTACAGTCATAACATAATGACCATCATCTGTTTCCACAAAAGATGTGATACGACCAATACAACCAATTTGGGATAAACGATTATCGCTATTTGTCAGGAAACCACTTATCGCTGGCTGCACTAACCCTATTAATCTATCCCCAGCTAAAACGGAATCAAACATAGCCACACATGATCTCTCATAAACGCTAAAAGAGAAGCGACTGCCTGGTAATAATAACATACCTAAAAGAGGGAAAATCGGTAATAAACATGGTAAGTCTTCACGATTTTTGTATACTGTATTACCAATTTTCATCAATATCACCACTCGCACATGCATATACCATTATTATAAAGAGTAATATAATAATTTAATTTTTTCACTAAAGAACGTATGATAGACACATCTATTATCAAAATACAAGGACTAGCAAAGTCAAAAACGCTATTGTATACAAAGTCAGGATGTTGTTGGATGAATTTTGCAAGATATAACATAATATCAAAAAAATGCGAACATTATGGATATAGTTCCTAGTATCATAAAACATAATATAGGTCTCAGAATAAAAATGTCAAATGATTGATTTTACGAAAGATTTTTAAAACATCATGATTAAAACGCCTTACTATTTAATTGATAAACAAAAACTTTTGAATAATTTAGAAGTAGTTTCACGTATTCGAAAAAACGCTGGAATAAAATTACTTCTAGCGCTCAAATGCTTTTCTACATGGGGAATATTTGACACGTTAAATCAATATATGGATGGGACAACTTCTTCATCTCTCAATGAGGTTATACTAGGACGTAAAAAATTCGGCGGAGAGACACACGCTTACAATGTAGCATATAAAGATTGTGAAATTGATGAGGTTCTCTCTCATTGCGATACCATAATTTTTAATGCCGTTTCTCAGCTGAATAAGTTCAAAAGCAAAGCATCTAAATTTAAAAAAAATATTGGATTGCGCATCAATCCATCCGTATCCTATTCCAAATTCATCCTTGCTGATCCAAATCGACCTTTTAGTCGCTTAGGAGAAAAATGCAAAGAAAAAATCGAATCTGAAATAAAAAATATTAATGGATTGATGTTCCACAATAATTGTGAAAACAAATCTTTTCCTTGTTTCAGTGCAATGCTAAAAAATATCGAACAAGAATTTGGTCACTTCATTTCCCAAGTTGAGTGGATTAGTCTCGGTGGAGGAATTCATTTTACAGAAAAAAACTACCCAATAGAAGATTTTTGTCGACAGCTCAAAGAATTATCAGAAAAACATTCTGTTCAAATATATTTAGAACCAGGAGAAGCTATTGTAACCAATACCACAACATTAGAAACCACTGTTCTTGATATATCCGAAAACATCAAAAACCTAGTCATTGTTGATTCCTCTGTCGAAGCTCACATACCTGATTACTTACTTTACCAAGAATCCGCAACTATGTATCCCAATACAGGCCCTTATACTGCTCTAGTATGCGGAAGATCTTGTCTTGCAGGCGACATATTTGGTGAGTTCAACTTTGCGAAACCAGTCCAGATTGGAGATAGAATATCATTTGAAGATGTTGCAGGTTATAACTTAAACAGGAAGAACTGGTTTAATGGAATAAATATGCCTACAATCGCAGTAAAAGATTTAAACGGAACAATAAAGACTATACGCGAATTTTCTTATGATGATTATTATAAAAATCTCTCCTGATAAGGGATACAATAGCAAATCAATACATCCATATATAGAGAAATTATACCATGATGAAAAAAAATGTTTTAATTATTGGGGCCGGAGGTGTTGCACATGTCGTAGCTCATAAATGTGCAGAAAACAATGACATTCTCGGAGATATCAATATCGCATCACGCACACTCCAAAAGTGCTCACAAATAGCTGAAAACATCCACAAAAAGAAATCACTGAAAGTTCCTGGCAATCTTACAATACACCAAATAAATGCTTTAGATATTGAATCATTAATGGGACTAATCAAGAAAACAAATTCTCAAATCGTTATCAATGTCGGCTCATCTTTCCTGAATATATCAGTGTTACGTGCCTGCATTAACTCAAATGTAGCATATATTGATACTGCGATTCACGAAGATCCTCTTAAAATATGCGAATCTCCTCCTTGGTATAATAATTATGAATGGAACATGCTTGATGAATGTCGTGCAAAATCTATTACTGCTATTCTAGGGATAGGATTTGATCCTGGAGTAGTCAACGCTTTTTCACGTTTAGCCAAGGATGAATACTTCGATGAAATAACAGATATCGATATAATTGACGTTAATGCTGGAAAACATAATAAATACTTTGCAACAAATTTCGATGCAGAAATCAATTTGCGCGAATTTACAGGAGTGGTTTATAGCTGGCAAAAAAACCAATGGTGCGTCAACAAAATGTTTGAAATAAGCAAAACATACGACCTTCCTATCGTTGGAAAACAGAAAGTTTATTTAAGTGGTCACGATGAAATACATTCTTTATATAAAAATATGAAAGGTGCCGATGTACGATTTTGGATGGGTTTCAGTGATCATTACATTAATGTATTCACAGTATTAAAAAATCTGGGACTTTTATCAGAACAACCAATAAAAACCGCAGAGAACATCGAAGTAGCGCCCTTGAAAGTAGTAAAAGCTGTATTACCAGATCCTTCTTCATTAGCAGAGCATTATCAAGGAAAAACCTGTATTGGTTGTCTAATAAAAGGAGTATATCATGGAGAAAAAAGAGAAATCTTCCTGTACAATATTTGTGATCACCAAAAAGCATATCAAGAAATAAATAGCCAAGGAATATCTTATACTGCTGGAACGCCTCCCGTGGCAGCCGCTGTTTTAATAGCAAAAGGAATTTGGGATGTTGGGAAAATGGTAAATGTCGAAGAGCTTCCCCCAAAGCCATTTCTAAGCGTCCTTCAAAAAATGGGACTTCCCACATCGCTCCGCATAAATAACACAGAACACTTGCTACAATTTGATGAATAAAAGATTCATCAATAGCTTCCTTAGCTCTAATAAAAATCTGAAAAAAATTTATTCTTATTTTTCTACAGCTACATTAAAATTAGATTTTGATATAAAAGACTCTTTCCTCGACGAGAACAGCTTTGAAAAGTAACGACGTAACTTCTAAACGCACATTATCACAAGAGCAACTCTTAACAACAGCGCTCTTTTATGCAGATTCTGGAGTCTATTGGCTTTTTGATGAACTTAGTCTTGATAAAGAAACCTACAATCTACAACAAAAAGAAAGCCCTATTAATACCATTACACAACCAATAGAAAATATTTTTCATGAAAATAATCCTTTAGTGCAAAACGCTTATTCAATCGCTAAAAAAGCTTGCTCATTGCACGAACTAAAATCACTCCTTTGTTCTTTTCATGACTGCCATCTTTGTAGCACGTCTCTTTCTACTATCTGCGATACAGAACACGACGAAAAACGCGACGTCATGATTATAGGTTATACACCTAGCGATAGCGATAATATTAGCGGAAAACCTTTTTCTGGAAAGACTGGGAATATATTAGATAAAATGCTCCAGTCCATCGATCTCATGAGACAGCAAACACATCTATCTATGATTTCCCCATGGCACCCTTCAGGAGACAGAAAACTTTCTGACATAGAAATGGAAATATGTCGCCCTATCATAATGAAACAAATTGAGTTTATATCACCTAAAATTATTTTTTTGCTTGGGAATAAGACGACTAGTTTTTTTTTCAACAACGGTGATAAACCAACCTATCAAAATCTTGGAGAATGGCGAGATATTCACATCCAAGATCGCATTATCCCAACATTAGCCACAGTACATCCCCAAGAACTTATTCAATATCCTCTTATTAAAAAAGCTGCCTGGAAAGTTTTGATCACCCTCAAGAAAACACTAAACGAATTATCATAAAGCATCCATCTCGTGAGATAATGCAATTTATGCATTACTATTATCCATTAATATCACTTCTTTTTTTGATGTTATTTATATATCATATTGCTGTGTTTATTGAGATTTTAGTGATAATAAATGTAAATTGACCTGTTTTTCTTTAGTTTATTAGATTTTTTATAATTGAATTTAGTAAAGCTTAAAATGATGAATTTTTTCGTTTTGTATATTTTTCACGAATGTAATAATTATTTTTAGTAGTTCTATATAACAATAGATTTATATAAATTATTTTCTATATCGTATATTATAGATGTTTTATATTTGTAGTAAAGAATTTTTTCGATTTTTTTCTCATAAATTTTCATAAACAATTTTTATAGTATGTTTTTATCGCGCATGAGGACACCTAACAAGGTGTCCTCACTTTAATAATTGCAAAAACGTTGCCTTTGTAAATCATATAAAACGCTTGGCCCTTATCTTAATATAAGCGCCTCCAGTAGATTTTCTCTATAATGCAAATCTATCCCCCAAGTATAAACGTCGCACATCTTGATTATCTATAATTTCTTTCACTGTGCCATGCGCGAGAACCCCTCCTGCATGAATTATATAAGCACGATCAATTAATTTTAACGTTTCATATACATTGTGATCTGTTATCAAAACACCAATTCCACGAGCAGCTAAACCTCGAATGAGAGTTTGTATGTCAGATACAGCAACAGGATCTACTCCAGAAAATGGCTCGTCAAGCAATATGTAAGAAGGACAACTAACAAGAGAACGAGCTATTTCCACCCGTCTTCTCTGCCCCCCAGATAGCAATGGCGCTAATACATGACGCAACTCGGTAATTTTAAATTCTTCTAAAAGGTAATCTAATCTTTCACGACGCTTTTTGGGGTCTTTTTCATGCACCTCCAAAGCCGCAAGAATATTTTCTTCAACAGTTAATCCTCGAAAAATAGAAGATTCTTGTGGCAAATAACTAATTCCAAAACGAGCACGCCTATACATAGGCATTTGGGTCACATCATTCCCATCAATCTTAATTGAACCATTATCCGCCGAGATTAAACCCGTTATCATATAAAAAAAAGTAGTTTTACCTGCTCCATTAGGACCAAGCAATCCCACAATTTCACCGGTTTTAACATCTAAATCTACATTTTTTACCACATATGCTGAATTATATTTTTTAGTTAAAGAACGTGCAGACAAACAGTTTTCTTGTACCATATTACTATGCTGAGATTCTCGCATCTTAAATTCCTAATCAAATAATAGCCGTCTAATTATAATGGATTATAGATTTTACCTGATCAGATCCGCATCCTTGCAAATTAGCAAGATTCGTATCTAGATTCACAATTAACTTACATCCCCAAAATGTATTTTTATTTTCTCGTAATACCACTTTTTGTCCATGATCCCCAACCAATACCATAACCCTCTTTTGAAAATCAAAATAACCATTACTAGCCATGCTTGTAATGTCTCCTGATTTTATAACAATATTCCTTTCTATATCCATGCGATCAATTTTATTCCCATCATTATGATTCTTATTTTGATAATAAACAGTCATTTTTTCAGATTTTAAGACAAAATCACCTTGCGTTACCAGGACATTCCCCAAAAAAAGAGCCTCTCGAGCCACATCCTTAATCTCTAATACATCACTTTTAATATGAATTTTTTCATTTCCAAATACTTTAAATCTTGTCACATAAGGATTTGATGCTTGAGATAAATTAAATGTCAGTAATACAAATGCTAAAGTTACTAAATGTTTCCGTATATTATTCAAAAAAAAACTCATAAAAAAAACACTTTTATGCCCTAATTATTTTTTCCTCTGCAATATTTCAGGTTTCATTATGACCGACACATCCCCTACAAAAATTGCATTTCTAGAATTTTTGTCTATTTTGACGGATTGTGCGGAAATTACAAAATCTGAATGTGTAACTATCACAGGACTCGCACTACTTATAGCCAATTTATTAATATCTAAATATGCATTTTTAAAATCTAATTGAACATTATCCTTCAATATTATTTTAAAAGGTTGAGTAATATCCAAAACATTATTACGTAAATCAAGATTAGCAGAACTCGCAACAACCATCATATTATCATCTTTTTCTATAGGAATGCTTAGTTCAAAATTTTTTAAAAAAACAATATTTTTACTATTAAAACCAATTTTAGCATGCTCTGCCATCAATGAATATCTAACTTGATTTTCACTATAATCAGATAGAATAAATTTTTTCATAACCATCGGCTCAAAACCCAAAAAATCTACCAAAGGTTTAGAAAAATTGCGTGCATATTCCCACGAAGAAAAAGAAAGCCAACATATCATAAATATGGTTATAACAGGCAAAAAAAAATTCAAGAACCCAATAAACTTGACATGTTTACGATATTCCCTTCTTTGCGACGATATTTTACCTATTCTATCCAATTGATCTACATCATTCATGGTCATGGAGATAATTCCCTTAATGCCGTTGCGGTTACCTTTTTCAGTTATCCATATCATAATCGGAAAATTTAAAAATTTAAAACTTCAAAATAAAATTTCAAAATAAAATCAAGAATAATAACTTCAAAATAAAATCAAGAATAATATATGTGCAGAAAAATAAAATTCTTAATTTTTCATTCATGATACTGTGGCATGCATGTACACTATCATAGAAAAATTTTTGAACCACAAATAGGCGAGTTTTTTTTACATGAACATGATTTTAAAAAAAATGAAAACCCGACATTTCATATTCCTGTTAATAGCACTAGGAATATTGTATACCTTTCGGAATTCAATTATTGAAGATAAGACTCCCCATGTGGCAAAAATTACAATAGAAGGATTAATCGAAGAGAACAACGAATTATTAGATAGAATAGACAAAATTGATAAAGACGATTCTGCAAAAGCTCTCATTATATCCATATCATCCCCGGGAGGAAATGCATATGCAGGAGAGACAATATTTAAAGCCATCCAAAAAGTAAAACGTCATAAACCAGTAATTTCGGAAATTCGTGGCGTTGGGGCATCTGCTGCGTATATGATAGCTTGCGCCGGCAATTCTATCATCGCATCCGATACATCAATAGTTGGATCTATCGGAGTATTAGTCGAATATACAAATTATAAACATCTCTTCGACAAATTAGGAATATCACACAATTCCATTAAATCATCTCCGTTGAAAGGTGAGCCTTCTCCCTACTCAGCGGAGAACCCAGAAGCAACAAAAAGGATTCAAGAGATGGTCAATGATTGCTATTATTGGTTCGTGAAAATTGTTTCTGAAAGTCGTAATATTCCATATGATAAAGCATTATCTTTGTCCGATGGACGTATTTGGATTGGATATAAAGCTAAAAAATTAGGACTAGTAGACATCATAGGAGGACGTAAGGAAATCTGGGGAAAATTGAGAGATCTAGGACTAGACAAGAATGTTAAAATAATTAGACAATGGGATCCTCCGCAAAAATATTGGTTTTCTGGTTTGAAAAACCACTTAACATCCGCCCTAAAGGATGCTATCCCTTTTTATAAAAGTACAAATACTACGGTACTATTGGCGTTATGGAATCCTCAAGATTCGTGATATTGTTTAAAATAGGAAAATTATTATGATAAAGTCGTCCTTAATAGAGACAATTTCAAAAAAAAATCCTAAAATAAATCTCCTCGATGTTGAAAAGATAGTGAATATGTTGTTGGAAGAGATGACAAAAGCTCTCGCGAGTGGTGGACGAGTTGAAATACGAGGATTTGGAACTTTTTCTATCAGAAAGCGTGCTGCAAGATTAGCAAGAGCTCCACTCGCTAAAAAAGTAATCTCTGTTGAAGAAAAAATGGTTCCTTTTTTTAGATCTGGGAAAAATTTAAAAGAACGTCTCAATTGCTCAACAGTGGATAAGAATAAAAATTAGATACTTGTTGAATAATTTACGTTTACTCAACTTTATCTCAAAAAAGTTGAAGCAATAATTGCTCTAGTATGGTTTTTCCTCTTAGGTGTATACATCAAATGAAAATTTAGTTTCATCCCGGATTTTTTGTGCTATAAAATTTTCCGTCAAGATAGGATTTTCATCGAAAATTATTGATAAATATTAATCTGAAATTGGGCATAGTTACTGCAAAGTACTTTAAAGGTTTTGTAAAATGATTTCTAATCGTCGGATAATAATTTTTTCTCTCATATTTATTCTTTTGACATTAGATCAATCAAGTAAAATAATAATTAATTCTTATTTTAACTTACATGATCCTAAGCATATTTTCCCTTTTTTTACTTTGTATTTAACACATAACACTGGCATATCTTTTTCAATGCTTTCAAATATATCACCTATAATAATTGTAGGTATCCGCATTTTAATAATAGCTCTCATTATTTTTATATGGAATAAAAATACTACGAACAGAATCGCTGATCTAGGATACATCCTTATCATAGCTGGCGCATTGGGGAATATAGTTGACCATTGCTTATATGGTTACGTTATCGATTATATAATGTTACATACCAAAACATGGTCTTTTGCAATTTTTAACCTTGCAGATCTTTTAATATCTCTCGGGGCGTGTTCTATTTTGTATAATGATCTTATTATTAAACACAATCAAAAAGAAAAAAGCACTTCCCATCATTAAAAAATTGATTGTCAAAGAACAAATTATCGAATTGTTCCTTTTCCAGATTACCCCCCAGATATACAGGAAAAATTATCATATATGACAAATGATTTTTCAGATCCACTAAAATTTGTCTCCCAAGCAATGAATCAAGAAGACTTAAAATCTTCGACGCCGATGATGCGTCAGTACATCGAAATAAAATCTATTAATCCTGATAGTTTACTGTTTTATAGAATGGGAGACTTTTATGAGCTATTTTTTGATGATGCTTGCGTGGCATCTCGTTGTCTTGGAATAACTTTAACTAAAAGAGGCAAGCACTTAGGAAAAGACATTCCAATGTGTGGAGTTCCAATACATACCGCGAATCACTATATTCAAAGATTAATTAAAACAGGATATAGAATTGCTATATGCGAACAGATTGAATCCCCTCTTGAAGCAAAAAAACGTGGTAATAAATCTTTAGTGCAACGCAGTGTAGTTCGTCTTGTAACACCTGGTACAATTACCGAAGACCAACTACTTTCTCCAACAGATTCTAATTATCTAATGGCCGTTGCTCGTATTCGAACAGAGTGGTCCATTGCGTGGATTGATATATCAACAGGAACTTTTAAAACATCAAAATCAAATCGCCATAGATTAATTTCAGACATCATGCGCATAGATCCACGGGAAATAATTTTTTCTGAGAAAGAACTGTCGCATGCTGAATACAAGTCACTCTTTGAAACACTGGGGAATATCGCCATAGCACAACCAAATGTGTTTTTCGACCATTCAATTGCTGAAAGGCGCATCGCTGATTACTATAACATAACAACAGTGGATACTTTTGGGTCCTTTCCTCCGGTTGAAAAAACAGCAGTAGCAGCAGCAATTTCTTACATCAAAAAAACACAATTGGTAGATAAAGCAACTATTGGATATCCTGAACGAGAAGATATAAATTCTACATTATATATTGATTCTGCTGCTCGTTCCAATTTAGAAATCCTACGCACTCTTTCAGGAAATCGCGAGGAATCTCTTTTAAAAACCATTGATTATAGTATTACAGGCGCTGGAGGAAGGCTTTTTGCCGAAAGAATTGCATCACCTTTAACTGACTCTAAAAAAATTAATACTCGTCTTGATTCAATTGATTTTTTTATTCAAAATCTAATGCTAGCAAAGTCTATACAAAAAATATTAAAGTCTTCACCCGATGTTCCAAGAGCTCTTTCTCGTCTCAAAATTGGACGAGGAGAACCAAAAGATCTTGCTGTCATCCGCGATGGTATACGTTCTGGAAGGGATATTCTCAATATCCTCTTAAACAATAACCTTCCAGAAGAAATACGTGACGCAGTGGAAACATTAAAAAAGCTACCTGAATCTCTGGGAAAAATACTATTTTCAATGTTATCTGATAACTTACCAACTTTTAAAAAAGATGGGGGATTTTTACGCGATGGCGCAGATTCAACCCTAGATGAAACACGGTTGCTACGCGATCAATCCAAACGTATTATTGCATCTTTACAATGCAAATATGCCGAAGAAACAAAAATTAAAAATCTAAAAATAAAGCATAACAATCATCTAGGGTATTTCATTGAAGTAACTTCCAGTAATGCGAATATTTTAAAAAAAACCTCAGAACCTACAAATCGCTTTATACATCGACAAACTATGGCTAATTTAACTCGCTTTACCACCCTTGAATTGATTGACCTAGAGAATCGTATTGCCAATGCCATAAATAAAGCTCTATTAATTGAACTAGAGGCTTTTGATGCGCTCTCTAATGCTATAATAGAGAAATCAGCCGAACTGATCAATGCCTCACAGGTGATATCTATCATTGATGTATCTATTGCTTTAGCAGTATTAGCTAATGAACAAAATTATTGTCGCCCTATCATTGATAATTCAACAAAATTTATCGTACAAGATGGACGTCATCCAATAGTTGAAAAAACATTGAAAAAAAAATTTTCCAAACCTTTTATAGCTAATAATTGTGATCTATCCTGTCCTAAAAACAAAAATTGTGGAAAAATTTGGCTTATAACAGGACCTAATATGGGAGGAAAATCCACTTTTCTACGCCAAAATGCTCTTATTGTTATCATGGCACAAATGGGATCTTATGTCCCTGCGTCTTATGCCAATATTGGTATAGTAGATAAATTATTTTCACGCGTCGGTTCCGCAGATAATTTAGCAACTGGACGCTCTACCTTTATGGTAGAAATGATTGAAACAGCATCTATTTTAAATCAAGCAACCAATCAATCATTTGTTATTTTAGACGAGATTGGAAGGGGGACCTCTACATTAGATGGACTTTCTATAGCGTGGGCTACTATAGAATACTTACATGAAACTAATCGCTGTCGTGGGTTATTAGCAACTCATTTCCATGAATTAACGGATTTATCAAAAAGCTTAGAAAGATTGCATAATGCCACATTACAAGTTAGCGAAAGCAAGGAGGAGCTCATTTTCTTGCATAAAGTAATCCCAGGGATTGCTGATCACTCCCATGGAATACAAGTAGGAAAATTAGCAGGATTACCTTCTACAGTTATATCACGAGCATATGATATTTTGAAAATATTTGAAAAGTTATATTCCCATGATCAAAAAGAGATACATCCTCCAAAATATCAGATAACGGAATCGCAAAATGACATATCAAAAGAAAGCTCTCTTTTCATCGAAAAAATAAAAGAAATAAACCTTGATGAACTGACTCCGTTACACGCATTAAAAGAATTATACTCTTTAAAAGAGTGGGCTTTAGAAAAGTATCCCCAAGAAAAAAATTAAAACCACTTGTTCCATCTCTAAAAATCTAAACTACAACACACCATTACGAGATAGAAAAATATTAGTTACACTTGGTACAATAAAAAATAAATCATCCTATAAAGAGAAAGACATATTCCTATCTTCTAAATATCTTCTTCTCATGAATGTATAATTACTCTCCTTAATCCATATTATGTGCGACGTGTCCACCATCTTGTTTTCTTGACAGTAGAATCTGCACTATAACTAACATTATCCGTATCGGAAGTATTATCCAAAGTAATCGGCATAACATCAGAATTTTCTATCAATTCATGTGTGCTCTCTTCCGACAAAGAATGATTTATAAAAGCAGAAGGCTCAACCTCTGGCATATCGAATGAATCATCGACGACATTTTTAACAGAACCTAGCACATCAGATGCAACAACATCACCATGATCCACGACAGGACGTTTACGTCTACGTCTCCTTCTTCTTTTACGCACAATACCCGTAGATTCCTCAGATAAATCTTTCATATCCTTTAAATCTATATTTTGATCATTTGTACCTTGAATATCTTCCGATGGTTCTAAATTAAAAAATGGCGATAACATATCATCTTGCTGCGAACATTCAATGTTTTCATTATCCTGTATAGAACAGTTCTCTAATATTTGAGAATCAAAAAAATCAACCGTTTTATGCTCAATCGTTTCCGGAGACTGAACAGGAGAACCTTTTTCAATATAAAAAAGCTTATCGTCTAATTTTATATCAATCACAACATTAATTGAAACACCAAATCTGTTTTCATATTCAAAAATTGTAGCACGCTTCTGATTCAGTAAATATAAAACAACATCCGAATACGTATGGACAATAATATTGTGTGTGGCGCATCTTAGCAAATATTCTTGTATGCTTCTTAAAATACTTAATGCTATAGAAGATTGCGAACGAATATATCCCGCCCCTTTACAATTACTACACACTTTGGTGGTACTTTCTAAAACGGACGACCGAGTACGTTGTCGAGACATTTCCAAAAGTCCAAAATGAGATATAGATCCTATCTGAACACGCGCTCTATCCTTTTTCAAGCTTTCTTTAAACTTCTTTTCAACAGCACGATTATTCCTTTTATCCTCCATATCAATGAAATCAACAACTATTAAACCTGCTAAATCCCGGAGACGCAATTGACGCGCAATTTCTTCAGCCGCTTCTAAATTAGTTTGAAGAGCCGTGTCTTCTATACAATGTTCTCTGGTCGAACGACCTGAATTCACATCTATAGCGACAAGCGCTTCTGTCTGATTAATGATAATATAACCTCGCGATGGAAGCGTAACTTTCTCATGATGAAGAGAATCCAATTGAGCCTCAATGCCAGAACGCAAGAAAATTGGATGTGTCTCTTTATATTGCCGAACTATTGTAGCATAACTAGGCATTAAAAGCTTCATAAAATCCTTTGCTTCGCGATATCCCTTCTCTCCCGACACAATAATTTCTGATATATCTTTACAATAAAGATCACGAATCGCTCTCTTAATTAAATTACCCTCCTCATACACTAAATAAGGAGCAACAGAACTAATTGCCAATGCACGCACATTATCCCAAAGACGCATGAGATACTCAAAATCACGCTTTATTTCAATCTTCGAGCGTGATGCACCTGCTGTGCGCAAAATCACTCCCATACCTGCTGGCAACTCAAGTCCGCGAGCAATTTCTTTAAGATTATTACGATCGATAGGATTTGTTATCTTACGAGAAATAGTCTCTCCTTTAGGAGTATTCGGCATTAAAACAGAATAACGTCCTGCCAAAGAAAGGTATGTCGTAACGGCCGCACCCTTGTTCCCACGCTCTTCCTTAACGATCTGTACCAATAAAATTTGACGATTTTTAATAACTTCCTGAATGCAATATTGTCGCCTAAGCTTCTTAGAAACATTCTCTAAAGAATCATCTAGAACATCTTCCCCATTAGGAGACAAATTATTGTTTGTGCATATTGGAGATTCTTCCTGTGTTTCCTGAAGAGGGTTCGTTGCAGGAGTAATTCCCTCCAATTGATGGTCACTACCCAATTCATCGGGTGTATTACCATCATGAACTACATCATCACTATCCACTTGCGTAATATTGGACACTTTTAATAACGCCTGTCGATCAGAAAATGGTATTTGATAATAATCAGGATGAATATCAATAAAAGGAAGAAAACCATGACGATTTCCACCATAATCCACAAAAGCTGCCTGTAAGGAAGGCTCCACACGTGTCACTTTCGCTAAATAAATATTTCCTTTTATCTGTTTTTTATGCTCAGATTCGAAATCGAGCTCTTCGATGCGATTATCTCGCAAGACGACAACGCGTGTTTCTTCAACATGCGAAGCATCAATAAGCATCTTATTAGCCATAAATTTATCTCTCCTATGCATCAACCTATAAAAATCTGTTATATTTAAATAATCAGAAAAACGATTGATAGCACTTGATAACAAAGATATTTTGGACCTCAAATGCGCACTTAGTTAAGACACAAGGCACCTCCTTTTATAGCGCCACACAACTCCAAAAAACTCATGCGCATGAGTCAAACTAACTTGTAAATATATCCAAAGACCTTCCTAGCGGAAAAATCCAACGAAAACCTTCCTATCAACCATCAACATAAAGAAGACAGGAAACCCGATTTTTACATCGGGGAAACTCTTAGAAAACAACATACCACCTAAAAAAAAATGTTTCCAGATACCATATGTAGCCTAGTCGCAAAGGTAAATCCTTACTCTTTAAAATAACCACATAATTTTACCAATACATTGCTAAAAATAACAAAACCACTATCTACTAGTAAGTTCTATGTCCTAATATAGCAAGGGGGAAGAGACGTTTACTGATTATCAGGAATTTAATTGATTAATTTAGCAATAATTCTTTTACATAAAATTAAGGCTGTACAACAAGATATAGGGAAAATATTGTGTTTTTCTTGACAATCAAGCATAAAAACCTATCTTGGATAAAAGGCTACTATGGAATACCTAATATACAATTACATTGAACAAAACTTAGTTTTTAATCAAATACTTGATACCTTTGCAATCAAAATACTTCGGAGAATTTATATTGTATTCCCGTATAATTAGTTTCGTTGGATATTTTTTTGGATTTGCTACTTATTCTATTCTAGGTGCCATATTAGGGGCCAGTATTTATATAGCTAAAATTTCTCAAAATCTCCCTGATTATGCCGCTCTTAATTCGTATTCACCTTCTGTAACCACCAGAATCCATGCAGGGGATGGATCCCTCATCGCAGAATATGCAAAAGAAAATCGTTTGTTTTTACCTATTCAAATAATTCCTTCGCATGTTAAATATGCATTTGTTTCTGCTGAAGATAAAAATTTCTACTATCATTCAGGGGTCGATATCTTAGCTATAATACGTGCATCACTCCATAATATAAAAAACATTGGCCATGGAAGACGCCCAGAAGGCGCTTCAACTATCACACAGCAAGTAGCAAAAAATTTTCTATTGACCTCTAAGCAGACAATGGATCGAAAAATAAAAGAAATTCTCCTATCTTTCCGCCTAGAAAAAGCCTACGATAAAGAAAAAATCCTGGAGTTTTATTTAAATGAAATTTTCTTTGGATTTAATTCTTATGGAATAGCAAGCGCAGCTCTAACTTATTTTAACAAATCGGTAAGTGAGTTAAACATCGAAGAAGCCGCCTATCTAGCCTCCCTTCCTAAGGGACCAAGTAACTATGACCCTTTTCGCAAACATAAAGCAGCAGTTACTCGACGCAATTGGGTCATTGATCGCATGGAGGAAAATGGTTATATCACCGAAGAACAAGCTAGTATAGCCAAGAGTAAACCTCTTAAGATTACAAGTAAACAACGCAAATCCCACCTTTTTGGAACTGAATACTTTTCTGAAGAGGTCCGCCGTCAACTTATTGATCGTTATGGCGAAAAGGCACTGTATGAGGACGGCTTATCCGTACGAACATCACTTGATCCACAATTACAATTCTATGCACGCAAGGCTCTTCAAGACGGATTAATTACCTACGACCAACATGATGGTTTTCGCGGTCCTATAAAGCACATAGATTTAAAAAAATGGGAAAATTCTTTAGCTTCCATTCCTACCTTGTATGATGTTCCTGAATGGAACATCGCCGTTGTTCTAGAAGTCTCCAATTCGCATATAACTATAGGAATCCGTCCAACTGTCGGCTCAAATGAAAAAGAAAAAAAAGGTATAATTGAAACAGATTCGATGCGATGGGCTTATAATTCTTCCCCTAAGGATCAAGCCCTCGAATCAGAAAATCGCAATATTTTATCTCCTGGGGATGTAATCTATGTAGAACATATTAATGAAGGATGGAGACTACGTCAAATTCCAAAAGTACAAGGCGGATTAATCGCAATGGATCCTCGTACTGGACGCATTCTTGCAACTATAGGGGGATTCTCTTATTCACAGTCAGAATTTAATCGCTCTACTCAAGCAATGCGCCAACCCGGATCTTGTTTTAAGCCAATTGTATATGCCGCTGCGTTAGATAGTGGTTATACCCCCGCATCGGTAATTATGGATGGTCCGATTGAAATCGTTTCTAGAGGGAAAATATGGAAGCCTGAAAATTACAGCAAACAATCTTCTGGCGCTTCTACTTTACGCTTTGGTCTCGAAAAATCTCGTAACCTGATGACAGTGCGTCTTGCACATAATATGGGTATGGGCGTTGTAGCCGAATATGCCGAAAACTTTGGCATTTATGAAAAAATGCTCCCTGTTTTATCCATGTCCTTAGGAGCGGGAGAAACAACTGTGCTACGCATGGTCTCTGCTTATGCGGTTTTTGCCAATGGTGGTAAGCAGATTCGACCTTCATTTATTGATCGTGTTCAAGATAGGTTTGGAAAAACTATATTCAATCACGAGCAACGAATTTGTGATGATTGCAATTATGAGACTTGGAATGGACAACAAGAACCAGAAATAATTGATAACCGGGCACAAATACTGGATCCCATGACCGCCTATCAAATCACCTCTATGTTGGAAGGAGTTATTAAGCGTGGAACTGCCGCAGGAAAAGTCCGATTAAATAGACCTATCGCTGGGAAAACCGGAACAACAAGCAATTATAGAGACACATGGTTTATAGGGTATACCCCTACACTCGTAGCTGGAGTTTATGTTGGTTATGACATACCATCTCCTTTGAAAAATCATGCAACTGGTAGCACTCTTGCTGCACCAATTTTTAACGCATTTATGAAAGAAGCAATAAAAAACATCCCTTCTTCTCGTTTTGTTGTCCCACCAGGGATGAATTTATTCCCTATTAATAAATGGACGGGAATGTTATCTAAAAGGGGAGATCCTGATACAATAGTCGAAGCTTTTAAACCTGGAACAGGACCTGCAGAAACTTACACAGTCATTGATGACAATAGCAATGTTTCTTCTGATGAAATAATTCGTAGATCTCCTCAAGCTAATCAAGCAATTAATTCTGGTAGTGAAGGGCTATACTAAATATCTGTATATACGTACTATTATAAGAAAATAATTGCGAACCTTTTAATGAGTATAGAAAAAAATATGGCATCAAACGATACACAAAATACAATAAATGAAATAAAGCAAGCAATTGAAATCCTTCGGAGGTCTCTTTGACTGGGATAATGCAGTACAACGCTTAAATTTTCTGAACACCAAAGCCGAAGATCCAGACTTATGGCAAAATGTGACAGAAGCTAGGATGTTAATGCGCGAACGTCAGCATCTAGAGAATGCGATTTCTTCTATAAAAGAAATGCAAAATCAGCTTGATGATAATATCACACTTTTAGAATTAGCCTCGGAAGAGAATGACTATTATATACTACAAGAATCCTTCGAAAATCTCAAAACACTCAAATTAGAAGTAGAATACAAACAATTTGAAAGCCTTCTTTCTGGAGAGGCTGATTCTAACGATGCTTATCTCGAAGTGCATGCTGGAGCAGGAGGAACAGAAAGCCAAGATTGGGCAAACATGTTACTCCGAATGTATATGCGATGGGCAGAAAAACGAAAATTCAAAACAGAGACTATCGATGTTCACGATGGAGAAGAAGCCGGAATAAAATCAGCCACTTTACTCATCAAAGGACCTAGTGTTTATGGATGGCTAAAGGAAGAACAAGGAATCCACAGGCTAGTACGAATATCTCCTTATGACAGTAACTCCCGTCGCCATACTTCTTTTTCTTCGATATTAGTATATCCAGTTGTAGACGAATCTATCGAAATAGATATAAACGAAAGTGACTGCCGTATTGATACATATAGAGCTTCTGGAGCAGGAGGACAGCACGTCAATACAACAGATTCAGCTGTGCGCATTACACATAATCCAACAGGTATAGTAGTCCAATGTCAACAAGAGCGCTCTCAACATAAAAACAAAGCACAAGCTTGGAACATGTTGCGAGCTAAACTCTATGAGTTTGAACTACAAAAACGTGAAGAAATAAACAACATCAAAGAATCTTCAAAAACAGAAATTGGCTGGGGAAGGCAAATCCGATCATACGTCTTACAACCATATCAAATGGTCAAGGACTTGCGCACTAACATAGAAAAGTCTTCTCCTTTAGATGTTCTCAATGGAGATTTAGATGATTTTATGAAAGCAGCACTTGCAATTAAAAAATAATTTACAACGTATTAACTAGGAAATTGTGCAGCGAGTATCCGATCTGAGTAAGATTTATTGGGATCCGAGAGAACCCGCATGGTCACATCAAAAGACTGAATTACCTGAATTCGTGATACAGGCTCAATAGCCAAACGATCCGCAGTAGCTATTACAGGACGTTGTTCCTGTTCTAAAACCTGAATCTCTATCATAACATCATTGGGAAGAATAGCGCCATGCCAACGACGTGGCTTACACGGGCTCACTGGGGTGAGAACTAAATGAGGAGATCCTAAAGGTAAAATTGGCCCAAGTGCAGAAAAATTATATGCCGTTGAACCAATCGGAGTAGCAATAATCAACCCATCACAAATAATTTCGGGCAACCTTACTTGATTGTCTACTATTACTTTTAATTTTGCTGCCTGAACCAGTTGGTTATGATTTGGTTTTCTGATAATAGAGACTTCATTAATTGCAAGAATATTTTGTGCACATATAGAATTATTCTGATCAAAAATTGTTATGTTTAAAGGATGAAAAATATATTCTATAGAACTAGACAAACGCTCTATAAGATTATCTATACGATATTCATTCATCAGAAAACCAGAAGAACCACAATTCATTCCATACAGAGGTTTTCCACATTTCTGCGATTGATGCAAATTCTGGAGCATAAAACCATCTCCCCCTAATATGACAATAACATCCGCCTCTTCATAAGTACTATTGCCATAAATATTCACAAACTTATCATATGCTTCTTGTGCTTTTTCAGCCTTAGATGCTACAAAATGTATCTTCTGTATATTCCTATCCATAATAGACCTCTCATCATATCCTGTTCATGCGGGAAAGAAAAATGGCATCAATAAATAGCCTAACAATGGTAATATGGAAAATAACTTTGAAACAACGTGGTTCTCTACCTATGAAAAAATGTGTCTTTTTACAAAATACCTACACAAATACAGACCAATACTCTTGCAAGATCATCTAAAAGTAAGCCAGAAAACATCATGCTAATTAATTGTTTACTATCAAAATAAAATCACCCTATCACACACATACTCATGTTGTTGTCTTTAATGAAGACGCCGAAGACAGAAATCCACCACTTCTATCAACGAAGATTTCCAACGGTTATTCGGTAAACATTGCAAAGAATCTTTTGCTTTCTGACCATAATAAAATGCTCGACACTCTGTATCCGCTAACGCATTACTCTCTCGTATTATAATAATAGCTTTTTTGAGATTTTCTATACCAATTTCCCCATCATCATTAATAGTAGATTTCCAAAAATTCTTTTCCTGCTTTGTTCCCCTCTGAAACGCCAGAATAACCGGCAAAGTAGGCTTGCCATTACGAAAATCATCCCCTACATTCTTACCCATTTCATTGACCTCTCCTCTGTAATCTAGAACATCATCCACAAGTTGAAAAGCAATTCCAAGATTCATTCCATAAGACTTAAGTGCTTTTCGTACAGAATCATCCACCCCTGCAATCAGCGAAGATACTTCCAAAGCAGCAGAAAATAACACAGCTGTTTTAGATCTTATCACATGGAGGTAATCTTCCTCTGTAATATTAATATTTTTAGATATTGATAATTGTCGCAACTCACCTTCCGAAAGAGTGCATGCCACTAATGATAATGCTTCTAATGCTTCCTGTGATTTGGTCTCAATTACCATACGGAAAGCTTGGCTTAATAAAAAATCTCCCACAAGAATGCTTGTTTGATTCCCCCAAACCAACCGAGCAGCCACTTTTCCTCTTCTCAATTCACTATCATCTACAACATCATCATGCAAAAGAGTTGCCGTATGAATAAATTCAATAGCACATGCCAACAATATATGACTATCTCCACGATATTCAAACATCAACGCTGTTGCTAAAGTCAGCATAGGACGTAATCTTTTCCCTCCTGAAAAAATAAGATACTTTACAACATCTGGAATAATTCCAACAT
The DNA here is from genome assembly GCF_001021085.1 of Candidatus Liberibacter africanus PTSAPSY. Classification (NCBI taxonomy): domain Bacteria; kingdom Pseudomonadati; phylum Pseudomonadota; class Alphaproteobacteria; order Hyphomicrobiales; family Rhizobiaceae; genus Liberibacter; species Candidatus Liberibacter africanus. The sequence continues at coordinate 445,157 of NZ_CP004021.1, forward strand.
CTGAATTAATCCGTTCTAAAATAAGAGAATTTACTTTTTCCATATCCTTTGCAGTAAGGTCTTTTAACATTTTCATAAAAAATAACGTACTCCTCTTTATTTGCAAAAAGAATCCTTCAATAATATGCACAATTATAAACTTATATGATATAAATCAAATTGTGTCATAAATATCCGTATCAGATAGTCAAATATTGTAGAACAATAAACGTTCTGCTGAAAAATCTTTTTAGTACAAAAATGTTTAACAATACTAAAGTAAAAAACGTAGAAAATGAAACAGTAGATGCTTTTTATCAAGGTAAGTTTTATCTAGTACAACCATTAACATGCGGACACCGTGCTGGAATGGATGCGATGATTCTAGCGTCTTTAGTTAATGCAAAAGGCCCCTTCCATCTCGCAGATCTTGGGGCAGGAGCAGGCGCTGCTGGACTGGCTGTCGCATCTAGATTACATGAAGCACAGGTTCTATTAGTTGAACGATCTCCATTGATGGTAAACTACGCACGTAAAACTTTAGCATTATCTGCTAATAAAAAAATATCTAACCGCATTTCTCTGATTGAAGTAGATGTTACATTATCTGGGAAAAAACGCATTCTTGCCGGATTAAAAAATAATTTTTATGACCATGTTATTATGAATCCACCTTTCAATGAGAGAATCGGGACTCTTACCCCCGACAAAATAAAAGAAGAAGCACACGTAATGCTTGAAGATGCTTTTGAAAAATGGATCCGCACTGCTTGCGCTATAATGCGACCTGGAGGGCAACTATCACTGATTGCACGACCTCAATCACTAATGCAGATTATTAAAGCATGTACAAAGAGAATCGGATCTTTGGAAATTATCCCTCTTTATCCTCGAAAAGGAGAGTGTTCCTCTCGTATTTTAGTTACAGGTCGCAAAGGCATGCGCGGAAGCTTAAGCTTTCGCTCTCCTATTTTCCTCCACGAACCCAATAGTCAATCTTATTCACGTTTTGTCACTGATCTTATTAACGGGAAAACTACACTAACACGCTTATAGAGACAAACTCCTCACTCTCAAAACAGGGTTTTCATTTACTGAACATATCTTCAATTATCTGTTATCCTTAATTTAAAACCTAGAAATTTACTGCTATCTGTAATGTAGGTAACAATAAGAATTGAAATACACAAAAAAGCAAACCTTGCTATATAAAAAATATTGAATATTTTTATTATATTATGCAAGAAACTCTCCTAGTTAATCAGCAATCAATACTTTTGAGAGACTATTGTGGACGAAAGGTATTATATGACGCCCATTCATGATAAAATAAATGATCTTTCTTTTCAAAATATCATATTAATTTTAACGCAATATTGGGCCAGAAAAGGCTGTACTATTTTACAACCTTACGATATGGAAGTTGGAGCCGGCACTTTTCATCCATCAACCACTTTACGAGCACTCGGACCGCTACCTTGGAAAGCAGCTTATGTTCAACCATCGCGTAGACCCTTAGATGGACGCTATGCTGAAAATCCAAATCGTTTACAACAGTATTATCAATTTCAGGTAATTATAAAACCCAATCCACTCAATTTACAAAATCTCTATATAGAATCTCTCCAAGCCGTAGGAATAGACCCTCTAGTCCATGATATACGTTTTGTTGAAGATAATTGGGAAAGCCCAACTCTTGGGGCTTGGGGATTGGGGTGGGAATGCTGGTGCGATGGGATGGAAATATCGCAATTCACCTACTTTCAACAAATATGTGGCATGGAGTGCTCTCCCATATCAGGAGAGATTACATACGGTCTCGAAAGACTTGCAATGTATGTGCAAAATGTCAATAGCGTTTATGATATTGTTTTCAACACTATTGAAGGGAAAAAAGTTTTTTACGGAGATATATTTACCCAATCAGAACAAGAATATTCCCGTTATAACTTTGAATATGCTAATACTGATATTTTGCATAATCATTTTATCGATTATGAAAAAGAATGTTTGTCTCTCTTAAACAAAGGCGCTCCCAACAAAAATCATCGCCATCACTTATGCGTCTTTCCTGCTTATGACCAATGTATCAAAGCATCCCATATCTTTAACCTTTTAGATGCGCGTGGCGTAATATCTACAACAGAACGCCAACGTTATATTCTTCGAATCCGATCTTTAGCAAAATCTTGTGGAGAAGCATTCTTAATGACTCCTAATGGAGGATGCCAATAACATTCATAGCATTATTTTTAATTAATCTTGATTATAACTTAATGTGTTTTAACTCTTGCAATAATATTCAATATCTGAAATAGACTTCTGATATTGGAAAGCCATTACATGGTAAAGGAGATTCTATGTCTAAGTTATCTTTTCATATTATACAGGTCACTCCCTTTAAGCAAAATTGTACGTTTTTATTTGATGAAGAAAGCTTAGACGCTGTTGTTGTTGATCCTGGCGGCGATCTTGATATCATAAAAGATGTTATTCAATCTCGTAACTTTCATGTAAAACAAATTTGGATTACCCATGGACATATTGATCATGCGGGAGGAGCCGCTCAATTAAAAAAAGACCTATCTTTACCAATTATAGGCCCGCATAAAAATGATGCTACAATGATGGAAAATCTGGAAGAACAATGTAAATTACTATCAATCCGCATGGACGTACGCAATACTTCATCAGATAGGTGGCTAAAGGACGGAGATACTTTAAATCTTGGCAAACATATCTTCAAAGTATTTCACTGCCCAGGCCATTCACCTGGCCATGTTATTTACGTAAATTTTGAAAATAATTTTGCTCATTTAGGGGATACATTATTTAGAGATCATATAGGAAGAACCGATATTCTCTACGGAGATTATCAACAATTAATCGACTCGATCAATAATAAAATACTACCCTTGGGAGATGATATATCCTTTATTTGTGGACATGGCCCTAACAGTACTATAGGAAGAGAACGCCGTTTAAATCCTTTTTTACAATCTAATATATAAGTTTCTGAAAAAATATTATTTCTATTATAACAAATCAACTTGATTATGAGAGAACACTAGCAGAATACCGCTACAATTCATAATCTTTATTATGCGTTGTAGGAAGAAGGAAAATGAGAAAAGTTTTTTTGCATCCTGATAAATAAACAAATATTCCAGACTATTTTATCATAACAAGCTAGTGTATATATATAAAAATCAAGGCATCCGTAGCTCAGCTGGATAGAGTATTGGATTCCGATTCCAAGGGTCACAGGTTCGAATCCTGTCGGGTGCACCAATATAATTATAACACATTGATTATACGTTGTTTTTAATATTATTTGGTCTTACCTTTTTAAAGGTGGGACTAGCCCTATCAACAACATCTCGGCTTCACAATCTCTATAGCGCCCTTCCCCATTTTAACTATTCCATAATTAAATATCCTTAGGAGTTGACAAAGATAAGTTAATCCTGTCAAATACAACTATGAATTTTATATTATATGTCGAGAGGATCCTTAATAAATATGCGAGAATGTTCGTTAGGGTTGTTATTATTATTGTTGATAGCGGGAAGCGCTAATGCCGATGAAAAAAGATTGGGCATACAATTGAGTTTATGAGTAGTGTTGTTTCCCTTCTTGTTGGTTCTCAGGAGAATGCTTCCTCCGAGGATGTCGTTGGCATGGTCGTACCAATATCAATCCTATCATATTCAATCGAGGATACTTTCGGGAAATTATGTGTACGTTCTACTGCAATAGTAGGCAGTGCATTAGGTGTGGGAGTAGCGAAAAAAAATAACTCATGGAATGCGGCGCATGAAGGCTCATCGGTATTTGCCAAATATCAGGGCAACATTGGTACAAGATATAACCTAACTTTTGCTCGAAACTATCTTTCAGAAATAGGAATAGACGCATCGGTACGCGCCGATATAAACATTATCCCCCATCTATCTAGTAGTCTTTCGTATGTCATTAGTCCGTACGTTAACATAACCTCAAAATTATCAACAGGATTGAAATTTGTAGGATCAATTACAGATTCAACAGAATCACCAGGATCGGAAATTATAGATAGGTTGACGCCTATTTCTGCTTATATTAAATATGATTTTACTGATAGATTGTCCGCATATTCGTCGGTTGCGATGAGGATACTAGATGACCGAGGTGCCGCAATGACAAGCGCAATATCCGTGAGATACTCATTTTAACATCTACCCTCTCCTCTTCTGCACTATTTTATCGGTGTACCAGAATCCTAGGATACAAGCGATAATCTCTTGGGTGAACGGGGCAAGGATCATCAAAGGATCAGTGGATAATATCCCTTCTTTAACTAGATAAAGGACCAACAACGGATAAACAATAATCCAAAACAACGTTGTTAAAGGTCGAATAAGAGCGTTAAAGCCATCTATCCACTTAACGCCACTCTTGATGTTCCCAGCTTTAATCCTTGCCAATCGGATGGGCTTATCCACTTTTAACTCTTCAACGTTGGCTTTGATCTCAGCTAAATCGATCTGTAAAGAACTTTCTATTTTTGCAACTTCACACTTCCATTTATCGTATTCTATAGAGCGTTTTTGTAGTAGATGTTCCGATACAACATCAACAATCTTCTCAAATACTGAGGGAATAAACCGAAGAGCAAATCTAAATATGCCACCCGCAAGAAACGACTGTATCACTGTTTAAGCCATCCTTTGAGATTATAAAGTGCGTAGGTAATAGCAGACAGAGAAGCGGTTATTGCACCAGTCGTTTTAATAAGCAAAACTACTCCTCTTGAGGTATTAAGAATATGCAGAATGTCTTTAATAACCGCTTGCTGTTCGTTGTAATGGCTCTCAAAAGCCCTACAATGCTTAATCAAACAATCAACTTTGGTGTTAAGGGCGTTAAACTCTTCCCTTCTTACGTATTGTTCTTGTTTCTTAGTCATCCTATATAACTCCTGCTCTGACGCAGTTCACGATTCATCGCAAGCCTTTCCTTATACCCCTCGTTAAAGTACTCACAGAGGTTGTCTATCACCATCTTCTGAAACGCCGCTTTTATATAAAATAGGTTCTTTAAAGGGATATTATTCGCAATCTCCCTCGCTAATTCAGCATTGGCTCTCTCTGACTTTTCCTCATCTTCTCCAAAGATAGTTCTTGCAACTCCCAACCCTGCATCTCCCAAACCAATAACGGTTGAAGCTACAGGAACGGATTGTAGTATGTCTTTGAAGTCGTCATGATATTCGTTGAAAAATCTATCATAGTGGGTAAGGGTTCTGGCCGTGAGTGAAACTAGCGTTTTAGGATCGGTATAATCATCAAGTTCTTGACCTGAAATAGCTTTCCTTGCAGTACCTGCGACAACCCCCTCCAAAATAATACCAAAGGCTAAAAACTTCGCCCTATAAGACCAAGCAGATATACCATTTGCACCGCCTTCAAGCGTTTTAGGAACAGCCCATAAATGCTTCTCCGCCATGGAAATCGGAGTGGTTAAAAACTGTGTGACAAGACTAAGACCTGGAATACCTCCCCTGCTAGATGTATATTTTGTATCCCTTAAAGAAGAACCAACCGATCCTCTTGCGTTATCTTGTATCTGAGACCAGATATATCCGCTCATCTTACTTGCCAAATCATCCATCATTCTTTCGACAGACTTATTTTGAGAATGTCCGATGGCGATAAGATCAGAATGTCTACAATCTCGGATACCATCAGGCGTCAACAACCTCCCAGATTCAAGATCAACCTTAGACAGGGCATGCATATCGGATTGGGTAAAACCATAATCTTCAACTAGTGTCTTGAATGCCTGCTTCCCATAACGAGCTTTAAAATCTTCTAGGCTCTTAAATCCCCTGGTTACTTCTCCCATCCACGCAGACGTAAAGCCAAAAGTTAGATTTTGCTGAAACTTATCTAAGGCTTTCAGACCTTGCCATTTAATTGTTTTATCCGCTAATACCTTCAATCCAGAGACAAACCTCGATTGATTGTGAAACTCATTCATCATTCCTGTAATAGCCATCTCGCCAGCAGGGGCAAATGCTCGGATTGACGCTTTGTAATCGGCATCGGTGAGTTGTTTTCTTAACTCTGGTAACGCATGTGACCAAAACGACATCCCCTGCCTATGAGAACCCATAACCATACAATTAACGGTCTCTGGCATAGCAGAGAATACCTGAGACCCAAAACTCTTCGCTACTTGAAATGCCATAAACCCTGATTTAAGCTCTCTTGCTTTAATTTCAGTGGAATCCAACTCATGATCAAGCTTCTCGCTGGAGACCGTCAATCTCTCCCAAAGGGTGTTGACTTCTTTTTGTATACCTTTCATCTTTTCAACGTCGCTTGTCGTTTTAGTAGTCTTTAAATCATTTGTGAGAGCCTGTGTGATCACCCAGTTAAAATTGGTATCAGCGTTGACACCATAATTACGTGCTATCTCAATATCACGAATGAGAGGATCAATCGTCATTCTCACTAGATCTTCAGCGTTTAACCCCGTTTTACCGAATGCCTTATTGTAATCGCTATAATGCTCATCTAAAAGAAAAAGATGCCGTGGATGCTTTCTACTACTGCCAACAGCGGATCTTCTCACCGCTTGTTGTTCGCCCCCTGAAGCCAGTGTCTTATTACGACCTTCACTTTCTTTGGTCTCCCAAACATGTCCTAGGAATTCTGTTAAGTCCTTACCATAAATACCCTTCTGATCGTATACCTTCTTGTCAACCCAAGGCATGATCGTTTCAATCCACTTTTGCTTGCCTACTGCCCTTAGCTTTAGTGCATCGTCGGGTTGCGGACTTTTCCAATTGTCTAGAGGATGGAGAAGCCCCATTTTTCCCGCAGTAGCTGTAAGCTTGTCTCTTATTTGGCGATAGGCTTTTCCAAACTTATTAACTTGTGGGTCATCCGTCTCCACCCCTCTTAGGGATTTGGTGAGCTTTTCATTCGTTATTGGATCCGCCGAAAAACCCATGTTTTTTGAACCTAAATCTTCAAAATCCGCAAAAACTTTCCGAGCATTCGCTTGTTCCCCCTTAATCCTAGCCTCTACAGATGCTGTCGTTTCATATCTGAGAAGATTTTTAAGAGTGTTCAGTTGCTCCCCCTGTTTAGCCCTACCCACTACATTCAGCGTTTCTGACAGTGCAAAAGCACCATTCTCTAAAAGAAGATGATTGGCTTTCTCGGTCAAAACCTTAACTTTGTCTCTACCTTTAAGATCCTTAAAACTCTCATTGAGTTCTAAACCAGATAAGGCAAGTTTTGCTACACGGTCAATCTCTTCTATGTCTTCTGATGTTAATGCCCAATCACCCGCTTGCTTTTTAATTCTTTCAATACATTCTGGATGCATTACTTGCCCCCTCTCTCATAAAAACAAGATAATGCAGTCTCAATGAGGTTATGTTTAACGATGTTAATGTCTCTCTTAATATGATGTGGCATCGCACTTTCCCCATCTTGAGAGTTGGAAAATTTCTCTATACTCTCAACCGCCTTCGCTATCCGTTGATCAGAAGACCATGAACGAGGATCAATCCTCTCATCCCCTAAGGGAGACCGTCCCATTTCAATCTCAGGTTTCTTAATACTTCCACGCTCTAGTGATTCTGCATTGTCGAGGGTCATACTAAATTTCTCCCCCGAAGTTAAAGAGCTCTCCGCCTCCGCTAATGTATTCATATGAGCGTTATAGGCTTCCTCGTTTACAGGGATATGATCATTCAAAATGCAAGATGCTGTTAATTCAGTTTTAGCCCCAGTGGCAATATCAACTTCAGAAGGGGTGGGTTTCATCCCTGAAAGGTTTTTGTTTCTTCTAGCATTCTTAGCATGCAACCCCCCAAAAGCCATTCCTAAAACAATATCAGTTGCAACAGAAATGCTGTCCATCTCTGAGGCATGTTCTGCTAGTTCGTCATAACCGTTAGTCTTTAGTATAGCGTAATCACCCATTCTATCCAATGTGCTGAGACCGAGATTAACGCCTACACTGGCTAAGACACTTTTGACGATATTAACCCCAAAACCAGCAGGAATTACAGCCCCTCCTCCAGAAATGATCCCTGACTTTGCCCCTACCGCAGTGGCTGTCGAACTGTCTTGCCCCTCATCTCGGGCATTCTCAAAAGATCTTCGAGCTTCGGCTAAAGCCACCGACAAAGCCCCTCCCGCCAAAGATCCAATGGGCCCTCCTACCGCACCACCGATTGATGCCCCTATACCAAAGGCAGATACAGAATGTAAGAAACCATGAGATATCTGACCAATCATTCCCGTCTGTTCTGGATCAACGGTCAAAGCGTTTTTCTTCAAAGGATCAGGCTTATATTCCCACGGCGTAACAAGAGAAACCAAATCTGCAGGAGCTTCTAAGACACCAGAAATAGAAGCACCAAGTGCATTATCCCATAGACTAGGAGACTTCTTAACAGGGGGAGAAGTCTTATCGTTTGCGAGAGACTCCTTCTGCTTGTTCAAATCAATTTCATTCGTGATAAAAAGCATGTTACCGTCCTATTTATAATAGCTTAATCCGTCTTGTATTGAATCAAGAATAGAAGGAGAATTAAACTTTGGTGGAGGCATAGTGTCGAAAATATCAATGATGATAGGATTTCCTTGATGGTCTTTTTTCACAACACCACCCATCGTTAAACTGTATTTACCGTCCCCTATTGTCTGGTAGCCGTATAACTCTGGATATCGGGCTTGACTTCTATCACCAAAAAGACGAACAAGCTGATCGGAAGTACCCCTATACAACTTATCCCCAAACTCCGTGTGAGACATATTCCGAGGAGGAAGGATGTAAGAGCCGTTATAATTGTATACAGTATTGCCTAATACAGCTTTGACAGAATCCTTCACAATATCAGAACTTAACTTCACCGAACCACTCTTTTTCATAGAGCCACTACTATGGTGTTTGATAATTTCCGCATCTCTTTTATAGCTCTCATCCTCCGAGCTATATAACTTCCCAATCTCTTTGTTTATAAGCCGATAAAAATGGGCATCAAAATCGCTACCCAATTGAGATTTATATTGAGACTTGACATCCTCGTATCTCTTTTTCCCCACTGCTATTGTTCTCGCTACTTCTCTTTCTTGCTCCTCCCCCAGAGAAAGAAGAGCAACCCCAGCCAAAGACCCGTCCTTAAGGTGGGATAAAACATGTTTTGCCCGTTCTTTATCTTCCCGACACAACCCATCGGTTTCCGATTTAAAGAACTGTACAAAATCCGAAGCCTTCGTACCCCACAATCGATCACTCAGTTGTTTTTCCCCAGAAGCACCGATCCCGTTGACAACAACACCGTGCTTCTTCTCCGTCTCTTGGGCAAAAAGACTATAAGACACTAAAGAATCCCCCAATTTCCCCGTCTCCAGATTAAGAGGCTCAATTTTCCTAACCTTTAATCCCCACGAATGAGGATCTTTCGCTCTTAACTCTCTCGCTTCTTTATGCTGGTGGCTAAGCTTCAATGACGCTTGAGCGATCAGGGCGTTGATTTTCGGATCTCCCGTTGTATCCGAGGTGTGGAGATCCACAAGCATTTTCTCAAATTCATCTTCCGTCCCCGCCTGTGCAATAGGAACATAAGAAGCAATCTCCTTCGTAAATTGCAAACTACGATGGAGGGCTTCCGCATCCGCAGGATTATAACCCTTGAGTAAATTAGATAAGGAACTAACAGTGTCAAAATCCTCCGTAACTACTCCATCATAAGCATGTTTAGTAATTCTTTTAATATCATTGTTTAGTTGCCTTCGACCTTTTGCTAACTCACGGTTCGTTTGTTGCATCTGTTCCCTCAAAAGCGTCCGCCGTGTAGCTTGGTCAAGCTCATTCCACCCAGCTACCCCGCTAATGTTAGAAATATCACCATCTTTCAATTCAACTCTTCGCTCTCCTGCCCCTTCAACTACCTCCACTGGATCTAAAGAGCCTTCAACATAAGTTGACCGATCACTGACAACATCCAAAGTACCTTCAAAAAGATCTGGAGAATAAGAGAGCATCGCACGGGCTTGAACTTCATTGAGAGTCCTGTGCAAACCTCTTTTCTTCTCCTCCTTCTCAGCTGGGGATAAACGTGAGCTATCAATGATAGCGTCCCCACGTGCTAAGAATGTTAATCTATTCTCATCAGAGGGATTAGAAGCTAGGGATGCCGAAATACTAACAACCGCCTTCTGAATGCGGGTGATGGCGTTTTGATCCATCACACCCAAACTATACTGCAAACCAGCGTGCTTCATATTAGATAAATCGTGATTATTCAGATACCGTAATTGATCTCTTGCCCCCCTATCATTAACAGAGTCAATGAAGTTACCCATTTCTGCATGTTTCTTTAGGGCGTAGCTATTAATTTCTTTCCAAAGAGTAGCATCATCACTCGTGTTTAACGTCCTAATATGCTTGTGATAATCCGCTGTGTTGGTGGCAGATTTCTCCAAAAATTCACTCATTGCTTGAGATTTGATGCTTTCCGATAACCGATCTTGATACGTCTTTTGCAGAGCATCTAATCCTTGAGCAACAGTCGTCAATCCACCAAGAGGATTAACCTTGTCACTAACAGGGTCTTTATCTGGTGCAAGAGGTTCTATCGCTGTTTTTTTAAGATCAAGGTTTGCCATTTATTTTAGTCTTTCCATAAATCACTACCAAGCGTCAAAGCCCGCCCAAAAGCAGATACTTTGCCCGAAGAAGCACTGTTTGTAGCGTTTTGCCGAGACCACTGTTGTTCCCTTAAAAACCTCTGAACAACAGAAGAACGAGTGCTTTGTGCTGTCTCAATTTCCTTTAATGTATCCCCTTGCCTTTGCCTATTCCACATCTCAGCAGAAACACCCGATAAACCAGAAGCATCCATTCTCATCATGAATAACCCAACATCTAACAAACCCTCTTTTTTGAGCTTCTCAGCTCTCTCAAGATGTAAAATACTCCCACGTCTGGCGTTTTCTTCCGCTAATGACGCACGATATTTATACCCTTGTGCCGTTGATTTAGCCGTTGAAAGATCGGAAGAAACTCCCGTAACAAATTTAGCAACGGATAGTAAATCCTTTTTAAAATCTTTATTGCTCATCAATTCTCCTCTACGTTTGCGTGGATAGTCACAGACGTTAGATGAAAATAAGGACACTCATAACTGTGCTTGATAACCAACTCAGGCATGTACTGATGATCACTGTATACCAAAAAAGGAAACTCTCCTGTCTTTGGAGAACCTTTAAGCTCCTCAATAGGGTGTAAGGTTTCCCCATAAACACCAACTTCAACATCCCTCGTATTGATGACAGTGATTGACCCTTTGAATATCCGCATTTTCTTCCCTTTTAAGCTATTGAAAGCCTCTCCAGTATCAATCGGAGGAAGTCGAATAATGCAATCCGTGCTATGTTCAGTTTCAGTATAAACCTCATCACGATCATGTCGTTTTGGAGGTTGTATATCTTGCTGACTTTTTGGTGGATACAAGGAAGGAGGATCTAAAGACAATACCTTAAACGACTTAGAATCCTCAGGAAGCTTAGAAGATTCAGAAGGCTTAGGCTTCCTACGTAAATTCTCAAGACGCTTGATAAGATCGTCCGAAAGACCTGAATTATCATCCGCAAAATCACCACGTTTCAATCTTTGTGTATCTTCGAACACGCTAACTAGTAAATCTACGTCCTTTTTCGTAAATATAGTATAGTCACGACCTCTGTATTCCTCCGTCTTTTTCTCTCTTTTTTCATTCAAAACACGCTTGCGTTCAGATATAAACATCTCTTTCAGCTGTCCCTGAGGGATCTTGAGATCTTCATACAATTCTAAAAAAGAATAAATGCGATTGTATCCAGAATTATACGCACAAATAGCTTGTTGCTTGGCATAAGATGGAAGAGACGCCCACCTCTCTTGATGGGATAATTGGTTTGCTTCCCACGATCGTTTTCTTTTTTCCCAATTTTCCTGATCCTCCAGATCCGCCATTAAAAGACGATCAAGAACAGTTAAATCCCCATCAAATAACAATTTGGGATCTTCAACGTCTTTTTTTTTGAAGAATTCAGCAATAAGATCAAACTTTTGGGATAATTCCTCATCAGACATCTTATCCCAACGCTCAATGTCCTTTTGAGCCTTTGCTTCTTGCCGTGCTATGTTCTCACTTTTAGCGCTTAACAACCACGCATTGAGTGCCGCTTCTCTTTCCTTTTTGGTTTCCGCCCTGTCTAATTCTTCTTTTGTTGGAGGATTAACATTACCCTCAGAAATTGCATTCGCTATCGGTGATTCCAACTCTCCAATCGGTGGTTTAGGCTCACTAGCCTGCGGAGGAACAAAAGTCTTAGCGGTTTCTTTCTGCTTTTCGTCTTTAGGCTCACGGCCTATTACAACAGGGGCAATAGGAATAGAGGGTAACCCTAAATCAAAATCATCCTCCTCAACCAACGGCTCTTCTTCGGCTTTTACCTTTTCTGGAACTTCCCGCTTTCTGGCTTCTTGTTCTTCAGCTTCTGGTCTTGCTTTAACCAATCTTTCTCTTGCGTCAAATGATGGTATACTCTCCCTCACTCTATCTACTAATTTATTTAATTCCTTAGATATATCATTATGATAAGCAAAATAACCACTCGTTTTTTCTAAACCAATTCTATAAAAATCATCCTCCGCTAAATCAGCAAGATACATATCACGCTTAATAATATCCCCGTGTTTGTTAACTTTTTCAGTCAGCCACTCTACAAAGGTTTTGTTACCTCTTGACTTAACAAAATCCCAAAGACGTTCGAATTTTTCCTTAAACCCAACACCATTACTCCATACACTAAACTTAGCATCAAGTTGTTCCACAATTCTCGCTGCTTCTCGCTGGTGAGCCTCAACCTGATACCGTAGCATACGAGCCCTCGAGTGATTTTTATTCTTGAGGGACGCTATGTATTCGTCATGGAGTGCTTTACTCTGGCTTAAATGCTCATTTACTGTATTATGAACTTTCTCAGGATCGCTAAAAACCTTATCTTTATTCCGCTCTGCTTGCTGTTGATACGCTTTCTCAAAAACCTCGTTATGTAAGAATTCTGGATCACGAAACACCGCGTAAAAATCAGCAATAGACGCTAAAATATCAGGAGTGAGGACAAAATCCTTCCCTTGCTTCTCCTCCAGCGTATTGATTAACTCTTTAAATGCTGAATCAAATCGCATCCTTGCATCTAATGCACGCTCTGCATCCCTAACTGCATTATCAGCATTGTTCTTGACAGACGTTTTAGTCGTGTTAAACAGCTCCTCATGCTCCTGTTTAAGGCTTTTGAGGTTTTTAACTTGCTCGTTTAGACCATCAATAAAACCCTGAAGCTCCTTAGCAACTTTGCCATCCAGATAATTAATCATCATCTTAAGATCATTAAGAAGAGAAATGCCCTCACTGTCATCCTCTTTGATCTTATCCTTGGTCTTGTCATACTGCGATTGTAATTCTGCTCTTATCTTTTGACGCTCATTGTGCGTATCTGCCATATCAGCATTGTAATCTTTGTGAAACTCCCTCCTCCACGCAATCCGATTGTCAGAAATATTTTTCCTAATATTCTCCATAGCCTTAATGACATTAGATTCATGCTTGTTTACATTGGTAGATAAATCAATCCCAGCAACCTTAATATACGCTTGAGATAAATGCTCTAACGCATTTTTTATATCCTCTGACGTACGATTATCTTGCTCATAAATACGTTGAGACTCCTTAATATCTCTGTTTGCACCATCGATAATATCGCTCAATGCAGTTACAGCGTTTGCGTGCTTTGTCGACTCTTCTAATTCCTTTTTTCTTTTCTCATAGGCTTCATCATCGGCGTCCGCAAGATGCACCATTGTAGCTAAATTGGCTGTATACCCCGCTACGAATGCAGCCAAAGGAAAACCAAACCCTGTCGCAGCTAAAGCCCCAGTAGCAGTAGACCCTACAACCGTTACTGCCCATTTACCCAACTTCAACCAAAAACCCATTAGTTTATTCCTCCAATATTCAAGCTGAAGTCACCAAGTTTCTCTAAGTGTGTGCTTTTGATGTCGTGTTCATCCGTTCGAACGACCAGCATCCAAAGAACCGTTTCACCTTGATCCTCGCTTACAGCAGAACTAAGAGAAACAATCTTAATTCCTTCCCCTAAAAGTTTATGAACATGCCAAGATCCAATGGCTTTAAAATCTTCATGAACACTACAGCATAAAAGCTCATTATTATTATTAAGCACCCATAAAAGAGAATTAGGATCTTCTTGATAAACCATTTGTTTTACTCGGTAGGTAAAAAGGTGACTAACGTATTGCGTGAGTTCTAAAAATCGAAAACCTTGCTCACTTGCACCGCCTAAACGCTTAATCTTTCGTCCCGCCCCTTGCACAAAAAGCAACTCATCTCTAATAGTCAAAGGAGGAGCATCGTAAACACCAATCCCTGCTAATCGTCTTGAAACCAGATTAAAACCTCTCTCAAAATCAAGAATAACAATCCATAATGAGGTATCCGTTCCAACAACAAGCCCCTTTTCCATCGGTCTAAACCAACGGATCTCAGACATAGCGTCATCCGTTATCGCAACAGACAGAGCTTTGCGATAATCAAGGTTACCCTCAATCGTATCAGGGCTAAAATCATTAAAAGTGTTGTATCCAGAAAGATAAAGTGACTGTGGATCATACTCAGAACCAGAAAAACACAACCTATTGTTATAAAAAGATACATGAGCAGGATATCCTTCGTTTTCTCCCCATGCACTCAAATTCCAAAAAGAGGTTTCACTTTCATCAGTTACACAAAAATCCTTGTGAAGGCGGATCACAGCACTCTTTTTTCCATTAACTGCGACGATTTCCCCCCAAACATAATAAGGAGTTCGGTATTTTCCCCCTGTGCCAAGTATGGGCTTGCCGTCCTTACCAGTGCTTAATTCTTGCGAAGAAGCGATAACTTTCCATGTAACTTTGCCATCTTTAATATACGTATCTCTCGGGTTGTCTTTCCATTCATCTCCCGATACTCCGCCTGTGATACTCTGATAGACCTTGCCAAACATCTCGATAAAGGCATTCTCAGGATATAAAGTCTTTTCTTTCCAATTCTTTGGAAGCCACCCAAGACGAAGCATTCGCCCGACATCACTTTCCTTAAATAAAGGAGATGTAGATTTAACAGTCATTTTCCCTTTACGTGTTGAGGGTAAGGGATCAATGTACAATTTAGCATCGTGCTTTTTCCCATTAACTTGACACCGCCCCAACCATGGAGGAGGCTCAAAGACCATCGGTTTAAAAATAACATCATCGGCGGTGAACTCTATTTGATAAGGAGGATAACGAGAGTGAACTAAAACGATAAGATCCCCCATACGGGCAAAATCTAGATGCTCCACATCATAAGCATGATAGGGTGTATCATAAGGGCGGACATATTGCGGTGGTTTTATTCCATTAACCGTCGCAATCATCATCTTCTTCTGACCAAAAACGAACAAAGCAGTCTTATCACCTCCTAGCGCAAAGGAAATTATCCGACGGGATTTAGGAGGGATACGAAGTGAACTGTAGCAATGATTTGAAGGTCTCCGCACCAAAGACCCATCAGATAACACAATAGTATTAAGAGCCTGCGACAATCCTTGTGCGTAAATATCACGATCACTACACGATTGAAGTACCTGAGGCGAAACTTCTCCACCTGCAAAAGAACGCTTTGTAAAAGCTATATTAGCCATCTTGATACGACCTCTCTTCAGGAATTTCTATACCATCCATGTCAATAGCAGTCGCTAAAACTCTATCGCTTTCGCCTTTCAAATAAGATCGCAATTGATCATCCGAGATTAAAGGTGGACAAAGTTCACTCGCCAGTTTTAAGGCAAACGCCTCTTGATAGAGAGGATCACAATCTTCTAGCGAAACTTCCTCAATATACTTAATGGCTAGGGGACGAGAAGACCTAACTTTGACAACGATACAATCTCCCTCTAATGCTCCTACCCTATCTATTTTAAGGACTTTAAGACATTTATTAGGAAGACCATAACGATCCTCCTCGCCCACTATTGGATCTAAAGCAGACAAACAAGCAGTTTTCGTCGCAAAACTCCATGCAAAAGAGCGAAGTAAGCTTTGATGAAGCGGGCGGAGAAGACGCTGACAATAGTCCGCTTTAATCCCCCCCTCACTGAAATCTTTTAGGGGAGTTAGCCCAATCTTCAACAACGCCCAATTGCATACCTCAAGTTCAGTCATTATTTAGCCCTAGCAACTTCTGAAAGGGTTTTGTGGACAGGAGCTGTTGCTTTTGATGCCTCTTCCTTGATTCTCGCTATAGTTTCAGTGCTTTTTGGTACTTCCAAACAAACAATCTTGTTAGGCTCAAGACGAGATGCACCCATAGACGCTTCTACCAAAATCTGTTGAGCATTGTTATGGGTTGGCAATCTGTCATACGTCGTGTTGAGAGACTCCCACATCCCAAACTGAACCGAAGATGCACACCACATCGGGCAATAGTAGTTCTTTTCAGTGTCCGTGCCGTCTATCGTAATGTGCTTAGGAAATTGAGGATCTCCGAGAACTTTCTTGTAGAGAAGAATTTCAACACCTGCAAGATGGCGAACACGACCCGCGTCTAAATTAGCCTGCCCAACATAGTCCCTATTAACAACTTCCTCTATATCAAATAAGCCTCTATACACCGTAGGGGGTACAGCAAGAATAATACGCTCACGATCAATATCAACGCCTTTCTCAGCTAACCAAACTATCCCGTCTAATATCAAACCCGCTAAGGTGTCTTTCAGTGCTGTTTTAGCACTCGCAGTCGCAGAAATCGGAGGAAGTCTAAGTACGTTGCTTTTAGGAAAGTATTCTGGAGTCCCCCCGTCTCTCCCTGTCATGTTCTTGCCCAGCATCCCTTCCATAATGACGGAATCTTGGTAACGCTTAAAAGCAAAAATCGCAGATTTAGCATAAGAAATAAAAGGGTCAATGCTTTGTCTTAGGTGAATAAAAGGATTGACCACTTCAGCCCACGTCGCAGTCTCAAAACTAATCCAACGTCTCTCTTGTTTTGTGGCGTTGTATCGGGTTTCTGGTAAAGTGACGTCGCTATCAACCTTGTAAACTTCAGTGGGACTAAAAACCTGCAAATTCGCTATTTTGTCCCCATGATAGGATTTAGTTTGAACACGAGGGCTTAAAAGGGACTGCTCTTGCTGAAGCCCTAAAACTACCGTTTCCTCAAATCCGATGATATCGGCGGTTTTCTGTTGTGATAATGTAGACATAGTATCGTTTCTCCTTTAAATGTCTAAGGTTTGTTTGCCTTGATAGTAGCGTAATCCATCATTCTCTTTTGGGCGTCTAAATCTCCATCGAGTAGTTTCTTTAAAAACCCATCTTCGCTCATAAAGTCTCTTGCTTTCGAACTCAATGATCCTCCTCGTGATCCCTCCTGTCGTGTAAAAGTATCTCCGACAGAGGACTCCTTATTCATCTGAGCATACACATCAAAAAACTTAAATGTCTTCTTAAATCCCCATGTAGAAACCAGTGATTGTACATCAGCGTCTTCAATATTCATATCTTTAAAATACCGATATATGGCTCGTTTTCTTTCAGAGTACTCCGCACCCAACTCTGACTTTAAGACACTCGTATCCTCCTCTAACGCCTTCTGCAGTCTCTCTAAAGATTGCGTCTTGTTCATCTCACCGTGAGCAACAAGTCGATCTATAACTTTCTGTGCCGTCTTGGAATCAATGCCCGCTTCCTTAAAAGCCTCACAATGAGCTTTAACCTCTTCTTCCGAAACAAAATCAGGACAGTTTAGAGTATAGTCTTCACTAGGTGGTTTGGATTCTTCAGCTTCTTCAGCTGATGGTGAACTTGAGAAAGGATTAATGCCTTGCGGATCAGAGTGTACCGTTTCTTCCTTCAAAGATGGCGTATTAGCCACTTCTGGTCTTTCTACTTCAGTCGCTACCGGTATTGGAGCAGGTGTTGTTAACTTATCGATACCATCTGTCATTATTCATTCCTTATTATCGTGGGTTATCAGAGTACATTTGTACTACTTGTTCAAAACTAAGTCCTAAATTGGAGGCTATACGAACCGCCATAGCTCGTTTGCCCTCACGGTGAGCAAGAATTAGTGAATGTTCAGTGTCATGAGAGGATAAAAGCCCACCTTCAATCATCAAATCTGTCAAAACGAAACGACCTTCAGGAGTGGCAAAAATGCTTTTATACGATCGAAGCCTTCGCTCGTCTTCTTCCAGTTTTTCGGCTAAAACAATAGGATCAACGGTGTAGCCACGGGAGAAAACTTTGTTTTTAATCGTCTCCGCAAGCCTCATAAAATCAATCATAGCTATTCTCCATCATGTCCCGCTCAAGCTTCTTCTCCGCAACCCTACCCGCTACTTTAGCCCCTACTTCTATGCCCATTTGTTGAGCCTGCTGTTGGGACTGTTGCTCTTGCATGTTTTCCATTTGAACTCTCCTTTTTTGGCGGATCTCCTCCACTTCAGTGCTATCACGGATAAGGATAGAAGGGGTGTTGCTCGCCCACAAAGCAAAACGGGAAACCTTATCAATATCAATATGATCCATATAGCTTGGATCCCCCGTCTTAGCCCCCAATTCTACAAGGGTGTTTGTCCCTTGAAGAACACTCGAAACACTCTCGGCTTGCTGGTATTTAAATAAGGGAGATGTGTACTCAACCTTTAATACGGAAACAGAAGGAGGAGCATAGCCCTCTAATTCAGGAATCTTGTTCTGAGAATCAAGAATATCCAACTCACGCCTAATCATCGAGCCGATAAATTCCGATTGAAGACCACCAATAAGAGGTCCTACAAACGCCCCTTTCTCCCTCGTCTTCTCCATCGATTCCGCAGCGGAACGTGACGCCTTGTCATCTAACACTTGAAACAAATCAAGCAAAAATAAACTATGAATAGAGCTCTCTATCCTCTTAATCTCCTCGTAAAAAGGAAGAGGATTGCCAAATTGAATCGGTTGAAAAAGAGGTCGTCCTTCTTTACTCATAGTCCCTAGATTCGTATATCCAGCTTTAAACTTAAATTCACGTTGCTTTGCATCAGAAGGTGCAAGAAACGGTGGATTGAGGGCAAGACGAGCGTATTGGGCAAGTTCATTCGATATCTCGTTTGAACGTCTAATCGCAGGTAACGCTTCCATCGCTGGAGATTTACCGTATATTTCATCAGCTCTTACCCGATACCGCCCGATAACGTAAGGAAGGGTTCTTAATTCTTTCTCTTCAAAAAATATACTGTCATCTACACCAATAAATTTAGAATAAAAGTTATTCCTTCCCTGACCCCGCTTCTTCTTCTCCGAGTTTCTAAAAGGATAAACCGCATGGATAAATTTAAACTTGTCCGTATCATTACGCTCTAGCGACGACCTCATCTGCGATGATAAGCTGTCCTTCCCCCACTTATGAGCCACCTGCTCAGCTGTAAACTCAAATTCTCGGTAAATACTATCTACTACGTTTTGATGATTAACGCTCAAATAAACACTAGATAAAGGGACAGAAATATAGCGTATACCATCTTCCAATCCTTGGGCATCAACGTCAGCTTCAATGTAAAAACACCCAGTCCCAAACTCGACAATACTAGTGTAAAAAGACTGCAGACAACTAACAAATCCAGAACCAGATCGCTCCCTAAAACCAAAAAGCGTATCCGTCAATTGATCACACCACTCTCTAATTTTTTTCGCACCTGCGTCCTCCTTATAGAGAAAAGCTTGATGGGCAAAAAAAGGCTCAGCTAATCCATGCCACCTCTGACCAGGTGGCGTAATCAGCGAAGAAAGCAACGAAGAAAGCTTAATACACGCCTCAGAGCCTGTCGTGTCCCACATAAGAGATTTAGAATTGTTCTTATAAGGATAAAGAAGGCTGGTTAACTCCTCCATCCGAGCGTTCAATTCACTTCTTTGGCTCTTAAGCTTATCAAACCTGTCCTGTATACGTTGTGCTGAAGAATTCATCAACTATAACCCCCAGAATAAAGACCTGAGAAAAGAGATGAGCGACGTTTCGATCTCGAATAAGTGTGCTTATCCATCCACAAGCCTTCTCTCTCCTGTTCCTCCTTCGTTAGAGTATAGGCAGGTTGAGCAACGATACTTTCCTCCTTTTTATCCTCATCCTCATCACCAGAAAAAAGATAATCTACAAACGTCTTACCCGCACCAATCACAGCACCTCCTAAAGCCCCCCAAGGATTAGCCGTCATTAAACCAGTACTAGCCCCGCTAAATACACTAGATAATCCTTCTCCTAACCACTGATTAGTCGTTTTTTTAGCCATAACTTAACCTCCGATCAATGAGTAGCTCATCCGCTTCATACTGGTACGATTGACACCGACTAAAATTCCTATCACTGCGTGCAGGACTAACCTCAAAGGTGTACATAAAAGCATCAAAATAATCCGTACTCTCCTTGCCATCCTTCCTCTTGGATGCAATCGCCAATTTACCCGTAGACTCTACCGTGTAAGATTCTAACGACCTCATGTCTCTCAGTAATTCAGCATGATTAGGAAGACAGCCATGTGCTAACCATTCCCTCCCCTTGACATGAAGCTCCGCACGTTTGTTTCTGCAGTAGTCAAGATCATAGGCTTTGCTTTGTCCTATTACCTCATGGAAGACAAAGCCCTCATGCCTCAAATAAGAACATACCGCCCCGCCTGCACCGCCGTTTCCATCAACAACAATTGCATCAGGATTATATTTATTAATTAAATCTTCTATCTTGTGGCTCGTAGCGTCTATGGGCAATCCAGACCAGTCGAAGATGTGTTCAATCATATCACCACGTCTCAACACAACAACTGTATTATCACCACCTTCTTCCGCTGGATCACACCCCATGATTAAAGGTGCACCAAGGTCAGATCTAGGGGGTCGCTCTAACGCTTCTTTGATCATTCGTTCAGGAATAAAACTATTAATCTCCTGTTGTGGAAATTGCCCTAATACCTCAACCCGTGTAACATCTGAATCTATTCCATGTCTGGCAATAATCCCCTCATGAAAACTCGGATCAATGCCCTCAACATCCCTCGTGTCAATCTGATAGCGCTTCCAATCATTTAAAGGCTTGTTAAATATTTCATAAAACCACCCTTCTAATCTTCGAGGATTAGACGTCATAACCCAAAAACGATTGGCGTTCTTCTCAGTGAAAAATCCTTGAATAGTTGTGTTTATAACACAGGGAACACCAGATGCCTCATCTTCAATAACAGCCATGCCATGAGTGTTGTGATGCCCTACAAAAGTGTCAGGACGCTCCTCCGAATAGGTCTTGCAGGTAATCGTATAATGCTTTGAGTCAATCCCAAAATTCTTTTCTAACGCCTCCGCATACCACACAGCTGGATGCAACGATAACGACTGCATCTCAAACCAATGTTTATTAGGAAGCAGTGAAAGCCATTTCGAAACCTCAGCCCACAACGTACTCTTCAGCTGAGTCTCAGAGTTAGCCAAACATATAACAGACATACCAGGTCTCGTCGATATCAACCATAACATCATCCAAGCGTTTAAAGTCGTTTTGCCAATACCACGACCCGCTGATACCGCTGATTTAAATATTTTAGGATTAGGATTGTTGCGGTTCTTGACACAATGATCATCCACCGCTTCCATAAAATCACACTGCCACTTACGGGGTCTAGAAAAATTTGCAAGCGATGTGCACCTCTCGCCCCAAGGGAAAAAGTGCAACACAAAGTTGGTGAAACTCAGCTTGAACTCTCTTGACCACATCAGATCAAAAAGCTCTTGTTCCGTTTCTGGAGAGGTTGGAAGTTCTCGGGACAATAAAACTATTCTCAATTCAATCAATTTGGTTTACTAACCGATAAGATTGAAGAGAATTACAGCCTGGACCTCCATAACTCTCTCCAATCCTATCGATCAAAGAAGACGTGGTTGATCCAGAACCATCATCTGCATACTACCATAACCCGATTCAGCATGCAAGCCTAAAATGGACAAAAACAGCCTTTAATTCATTTTTTCTAGTTTTATAGTGGTAACACAGTCTATGTCTAATTTAGTCATTGACATAGTGTTTATGAGCTTAAGAAGCGGTGTTGTGATTTTAAGTTATATAAAAATTCTCAAATATATAAAATTTTATAAAAATTGTCGGAGGGTAGTCTATATATTCTTCAAAACTTCTCTCTGGGGGGCTACCCCTCTCTCAAAACAAAAAAACACCACTAGCTCCTTAAGTTCCATAATCCACTAACTTCTTAAAAACTCCTTCAGCCTCTGAGCTTAACCCTTTAAAACAGACTGTAATGCCATCAGATTTACACCTTATTATTCTTAGTACCATTTTCCGTTGATTTATTACTGCTTCCAACGGTCTTTAATCCTTTAGCCCTAATGCTTTCTCTCACTCTATCCAATAAAGGCTTCAAATCTATCGTATGCTTCTGCTCGACAGTAACATGATTACCGTAAATCTGACTATTCAACCGCTCAGCTAACCATAATACGCTCTTTAGCCTTCTATCTCTCATCTTGGAGAAAAAAACAGGATTAGCTAATTCATGCTCTGTTGGCTCTGGTTCATTTGTAACATCTTCAATCATAAGCTCTAACTTCTTCACTCTTGCTTGGTGATAAGATTCTCTATGTTCTGGATATCTTGCCAACCAATCATAAAAAGCGTCAGCAGTCGGCATGTTAGGAGCTTTTAAGACTCCTTGCATCGTCTCACCGTTCGCTATTCTTGTTATTATATCTTTAGTCAGAGACTGAGAGTATTTAACAGTTGGCTTCTGTGGCTTTCTTTTCTTCAAATTGGATTTCATTAATAAATTATACCTTAAAATCAATTGGTTAGCAATGTTTTAGTGCGATTTGGAGTTTAAAAATGGGTGGTGAGTTCAAAAAATTCACACACAACCCGCCGATATTTTAACCAATTCAAAACAACAACTCCAATTCCAACACCACACCAATATACTATAATAGTATTATCAA
The DNA here is from genome assembly GCF_001021085.1 of Candidatus Liberibacter africanus PTSAPSY. Classification (NCBI taxonomy): domain Bacteria; kingdom Pseudomonadati; phylum Pseudomonadota; class Alphaproteobacteria; order Hyphomicrobiales; family Rhizobiaceae; genus Liberibacter; species Candidatus Liberibacter africanus. The sequence goes on from NZ_CP004021.1 coordinate 468,266, forward strand.
ACAAACTATACTTTAGTTTATACTATAACTTATACTATACTATACTTCATTTATACTTTAAAACATAGTCCAACAAAGCCAATGCATCGGCTTCATTATCATCAATTGGATTAAAGCCTAGCCCTTTAACAGCCAGAACAACCAATGCTTTGTTAGCGTTACCTTTTCCAGTGATGTGTTTTTTAATTGTTTGCACTGGCACACCTGAGTAGGCAATTCCATGCCTCTCACACCAAGAAGCAAGCACTGCAAGAAAACCACCATAAGCATGGGATGCATCAACCCCTAAATGACGTCTTACCTCTTCAAACCAAATAGTTTTAATTCCCCGCAAATCATGACGTCTTACCTCTTCAAACCAAATAGTTTTAATTCCTCGCAAATCATCAAGCCAATTTTGAAACTTGAGATACCGCATTCCGCCACCTTCAAATCGCCCATTTTCGAACTTCACCACACCAGAGAATATTTGATCTGATTTGCGGACTGCAAAACCCATTTTAGAACCCAAATCTAAAGCCAATACACTCATCAACCACAAAATCCATTTTAAAGCCCACCAGTAATAATTTGTTGTATAGCATAGATAATCCCAAAGGCACACCCCTAAATATCAATTTTAAGATACTTTATGTTCGTTTTAAGGTAATTCACAAACCAATCCAAACCCCCAAATACACAAATCATCTCAAAATAATCCCTAAAAGACCAAAACCCAGCAAAGCGAAAAAATCCAAACGGCATTGTGGTAATTTTGTGGCGGTTTTTTGGACGACTGAAAAGGAAGGCGGGAAAAAAAGGGGAGGATTTATATATATAAACCCCCCTTTAGCCCCAAAACCACCATGCCTAGGGGGTTGTTTTACCAATTAGTATTATAGCACAAATAAACACCTAAGTCATTGATTTTACAATACTTTTTGACAATAAAAAAAACAAAAAAATATCACCCACTTAACCTAAAAAACAAAAACTCAATTTGATAGACAATTTGATAGACAAATGATAGACAAAATTATCCCTTAAATCAGTAACTTATGATTTTTTAGTTAATAGTCCGAACCGTATATGATAAACAATGATAGACAATTTGATAGACAATTTGATAGACAATATTTGATAGGCTTTAGACTAATCCTAAGACCTGAGTTATTGAACTGAAAAAAAATAGCTTTTGAAGTATTCAATTAGCTCACAAATGTGATTGTATTCTTTGATATTTTAGGGTAAAAATTGATCTATGAAGACCTACTGAATTGAGTTAATCGCTCAATATTTTCTGTCCTTGAATCGTTCTGAATAATCACTAATCTTAAGCTCCAGAGACTATGTTATTATGCCTTTGGGTTCATCTCAGTACTGAGAAAAAAGAATGATCCACCGCTGTTTGAAGAGACTATTGAGGCGTGGTTTCCTGGTTCAGTAATCCCAAAACTTTATGAGAGATTTAATAAATACGGGGATTCTGCCATTCCAGAAGAAGAGTGTTTATGCTCTGACGAATTCAATAAAATAGACAAATCCCCATAAGGGGTTTAAGGGGTGGGTTTAGGGCTGCATTATCCCCTCTCCGCCTACCCCCTTTTTTAAAGGATTATGAGATACTTGCGTTGAGAGCTTTTGAACATGGTTATATACCTTAACCTAAAAAGGGTGGGCGGTCATCCCCATCCTTAGTTCAAACAGTACTCCGCAAGTTACGGGGGTAGGTAAGCGTGGTTATTCCTTCCCGCACTTACCCCTACTAATACGAATAGATCAGGAAGGGTATTAAACCGTTTAATTTCGAAAGCAATACTGTTCGGACGTATAGATAAGGACAGGACGTATTGGTTTGTAGCTAAAGATGTAGCAGAAGCTTTGGGCTACTCATAGAGTGGCCACCTTTTAGATAGAGTACCCGAAGAGTGGAAGGGGTTGAAACTGTTTCACACCCTTTACTAGGTTTTAACGGCTCATCACAAATAACATAGTTAAGTATAACTAAGTATAGTATAGTATAGTATAAATAGATTACTTCAAATTTGAGATGGTCTTTAACAAACGCATATTTTGAAACTTTTAATTGAATAAGTGAGACCATTATTGTAACTTGTGGAAAAATGGGAAGAATAAATATGACAAATAGAACCAGAGAAACATACCCTGTTGAGCATAAAGATATACGAGAATACTTTATTAAAAATGCACTTAGAGAAAAAGAAGAACACATAAATTCTTATCGCCAACAGTGACTAATATAAAACCTTTTAACGCAGATATAATCCATACGGATCTGAACAAAATGGTGTCATAAAAACAGTTTTTATAGGATGGCTAAAAAATGACGCAAGAAATTTCCCATGATGGTTTCGGGATTGCTAACATCATATTAGAACAAGCACCCAACCATGGTATTAAAAAAATAACCCCAATGAAGCTTTTAAAACTTATCTATATCGCCCATGGATGGTCTTGTGCTTTTCATACTATACCACTTGTAAAAGAACTCCCTTACGCATGGAAATATGGACCAGTATATCCAAAAGTATACAACAAATTAGAGAAATATATAGGAGAACCTATACCAAACCTACTTTTTGATAAAAAAACTGGAGAAATATACACCCTGTCCCTTTCAGAATCCCAAAAAGAATTAATAGCATGTATACTAAAGTATTACGGAAAACTATACGCTTCTGAATTATCAAACCTTACCCATCAAGAGGGTTCGCCTTGGGATATAACAGTTAAAACAACAGGATATTATACACCGATACCACTTGAAATAATCAAGATGTACTATCAACAAAAGGTAAAAAATAATAATAGTGAGAAAATAAAATCCTATGTGTGAGAGAAATTACCTAGAAGAGAATATAAAACAAGATACCTACAATAATTATAACCCTCCCTCTAAAGAAGAATTACAACAAATATATGAAAAGATTGAGCAACTAGAAGAAAAAATACAAAAAAATGATTTCAAAAAAGACCTTTATGAACAAACAGGTACATATATAGAAAAAATGTCTAAAGATTTGAACCATAATTTATGGATAAAATATAGTACTTTGGTATGCTTAGCAGTCTACAGTGTAGTTTTACATGTATCCATCTTTTCACAATACAAAATATTATCCGAAATAAAAGAATTACCTATATATGCCCAATTCGCTTTTGTAAGCACAACTATATTTTCAACTTTTTTAGCTTTTTCCAAAATAATAGAAGGAACATTTCGAACACACAATGAAAGACATAAACATGATACCTTACCTCCAAATATACAACAAATAATACAAACACTAAAACCAAAAGATTAAGAACAAACCACAAGGAAAATCTATTTGTAGGATATAGAGAAGGAAGAATTTTCCATATTCTGTGCATTGATCACGATTATACAGCTTATAAACATGGACGTTAAAAAAGCCCCATTGAGAGAGCTTCTGCATAGATTTTTCAGATGAGTTGCTATTTATCCGTTTGAGACAGCATATGATTTGCATTCCAACGAATACGGACTTGTTTAGCTTCTTCAAGATTAGTTGAGCTGATAAAATCCCTTATGACACTTATATTCCCTAGATATTTTTCAACATCTTCAAGCGGTACATTACACGACAGAGGATCTATCCCGTAGGGTTTTAACACCTCTTCTATAAAGCCTATACCCTCTTTAATAACCTCTTCATCCAGATAGCTTCTTTTAGCCTTAAACACAGTGGAATAATAGAACGATTTCTTCAGCTTATCATGATATATGGTAACCTTATCCATATCCTGAAATCGCGTATCATTTTTCAACTTATTCAAGTCTTCTTGTTCCTTAGAAGCTGTTAAAATCGCCAATCCTAGTGATAAAAATAACCATGGAATAATTAGAAATATAATAATGCTATATGGTGGATATTCTCCACGATATAAACGATATAATACTACATATAAAAAACCAAAACCAGTGATACGTATAAACCAAGTCAAACCAGCAGGGACGAAATTGTTTATTACGCTTGCTTTCTTTTTATTGCCTCTCAAATGAGACACCATGCGAGACGTATTCTCGCCCTCTATGAATAGTTTTAATAGAGTTAGAGCCTCCTGTTTCCAATCCATCTCCTATCTCCTTAACCCGTTGATTAAAGGGGATGAAAAGCTTTCCAACCAGTTGTAGAAATCTGTGCACAACATCTACAACTTCCTTGACTTGCGTTTTGAGCCCACTGAGAGTTGAGTTGAGTTGAGTTGAGTTGAGTTGAGTTGAGTTGAGTTGAGTTGAGTTGCAGTCGCACGTTGCAGATACTTAGATCTCATCTTACCTTTTGGTATGATTGCTTCATCGCCAAAGTACAACCAGTCTAATGGCTTGTTTAAGGCTCTTTTAATCTTTAGTGCGGTCTTGAGTTCGGGTGTTCTGTGTCCGTTTTCTATATTGCTAACGGCGCCGTAGGATATACCTACCCATTCTCCAAATTCTTTTAAGGTCATTCCCTCTTCTTTTCTGACTTTTTTAAGTCTTTCGCCTATTTCCATAGGGCTTATAATTCTCTTCTCGAGCCTATCGGAACTTTTAATCTTGGTATCTATCCCGTCATACAACCAGTCGAAAGACGCACCAAATTCATTACGTAAAAACAAAGCGTAGTTGATGCTAGCGGGTTGCAAGCCTAGTTCAAGTCTCGACACTGCACTTCGCAATTGCTTAGACACTTCGCCTATTTGTGCTTGGGTGAGCTTGTTGCTCTCACGTAAAGTTTTAAAGCGTTGCCCTATTTCCTGCCAATTTAAGGTTTTTTTTGCATCTTCCTTCATACCACTATTTATACCCCAAATCAGAAACTTAGTAAAGGTTTGTAGAGGGCTTTATAGAAAATAATTTGTCAATATGTTACTTTTAAATGTTGACAATAGCGATTTATTGACAAATAATACCTCACAAGTAATAGCTTTCATTGGTATTCCAAACAGTGGCTTAGCTATTACTCTCGAGCCTTTTGAACCTTTAGGGTTTGCATATTTTTCCAAGGGTTCAATTGAGGTTTAAAAAGTGGAACGTAGCTTAATCTACGTCTGTCTTCCTTTTAAGGGGCAGTATAATTAAAGCACGGAGAATACAAATGGGACAATTAAAGCAACATTGCATGGAAGAGATTGAAGCCAACTACGAGTTTTCAAGCACTGTAAACCCTCGGATGAACGTTGAGCCTGACCCCGACTACGAAGTAGAGCTAGTCGAGAAGCTTGAAAGATCTTCGAAGACGGCTAAGAAACTAATTCAATTTCGGGATCGCTCAATTCGAACTTACGTATTAGCGGAGTTAATTGAGGAAGTTAAGCGGATTGTTATTTTAGCTGAGGCTCACAAACGGCGTTTAGAACTCAGGTTATCTGAAGTTGATGATCTTTGGAGTTTATTAGACGATAGCTGTGAAGACTGTGAGCATCCTGACGAGGAGCATAAACGGGATTATTACGCCAATTAGATTTAAGAGATACCCAAGCGATTGGGTTTTGGGGGTGGTTTTTTTATCTCCATATTTGTCCCACCCCCGTTTAAAAATCACTAGCATCTTTAGTGGTTTCTAGTCAGAAGGAGCATAGTAATGAAAGGGAAAAAGATAATGAACAACACTTATTTAGTAGCATCTGTAATGGTGGTCAGTGGTTTATTAGCAAGTTGTGATTTAAGTGATGAACCTAAGAAACTAACTCCTGAGCAACTTTGTGATGCGGTTTGCCAGCTATCCCACCAAGAACAGCAAGAGTTCCAAGCTAAGGTAGATCAGAAGTATGAAGAACACCTTAAAACGGGTTCGGAAGTATCAAAAGACTAAAGTTTTGTCTAGAAGGCCGCCCCCACTTCGGGGGCGTTCCTTTAACAACCAGAAGGAAACAACAATTATGACCACTATACCAGAAGTAATGCGGGGAATCAATAGGGTATCGGACGTGAAGACGATGAGCAGTAGAGAGATTGCCGAGTTAACGGGTAAAGAACATAAAAATGTTCTCCGTGATGTAGAAGTTATGCTCGAAAACTTAGAAGTTTCACAGCTCAAATTTGAGCTGTCAGATTTTAAAGGGAGCTATATAAAAAGGGGAAAAGAATATCCGTGCTATTATCTTCCTAAAAGGGAATGTCTCATTTTAGTTTCTGGTTACGATGTAAACTTGAGGGCTAGGATTATAGACCGTTGGGCGGAATTAGAAGTTGAGAAGAGGCAACGGGAGAAAGCACCAAAGCTTAGGTCCACTTCAGCGAGTACAGTTTTAAGGGTTCACAAGCATCTTGAATCATTAGCTAAGCAAGCGGGGCTTAAGGACAATCAGCTTTTACTGAGGGTTAACCGAGGTGTTACGAAGATAACGGGGGTTGACCAATTAGAGGCTATGGCTATTAAGCACCTACCCTCTGCGGGTAATGACGAGTATGTGTCTCCGACTGTAATAGGAGAAAAGCTTAATCCTGTAATGAGACCTAAATCATTAAACGTATGGCTGACTAGCTTAGGGCTTCAAATCAAAAGCATTAACCGTAAATTTGTGCCGACCCCTATGGGCGAGGATTTGGGGGGTCAAATGTGTGATGTGCAGATGCGACATGGTGATGGGTCAACTCAACATTTGAAGTGGAATTCGAGCATCCTCGTTCCGTATTTACAAGATCTTATAAATAGTGACCAATCAAAGAAAGGAGATACCGATGAGCGATAAACTGGATGAAGTACTAAGAGCCTCTAAATATTTCGAAAAGATCGTTGATGAAGCGGGCTTCGTTGGAATCCATAAGCTGGAAGCTATTAATAGAGGAGTAACGGCGCTTACAAATTTCAACCCGTTAAAATCTATGGGGATATATACAGGAACAAGCGGGGATGAAGACGGGGGTAGTGGCGACTTTATAACATATTTTGACCGTGGAGGAGTGTGGAAAGGAGATACTAATGCTTAATTTCATGTTCGGTTTCGTAGCGTGTTTCATACTGTTTTATGCGGGTTTCATTATTCTTGATGCTTTGTATAGGGAGGAGAAATAATGGATAGTGTTGATTATTTTATGTTTATATTTCCTATTCTTGTCTTTTTAGCTTGTGCGGGTTTGTTAATACACGAATATTTAAAAGCTAGACAGATCAAAAAAAAGCACCAAAAACTCCTTTAAAAACACCAAAAATCCAAGAAGTAAAAAGAGGAGGAGGTAGGAAATGACTTACAGACGATTAAGGCTTAAAGAGCGTTCCATATCATACGCTTGCATGACTCCTAAGTACGATATTCCTTGGGATATTAAAGACCCTACAACAATTCATGCGGAAGTAATCAAGGAGGGAAAATATTTCCCTTTAGAATATGGAGAAGATTTCACTGTTGACAGTTGTAAAAACAATCTCACTCTTTTGATTGAATATGATGAAGTTGATACTATACATATTTTTGAGGGAGAAGAGTTAAAGTATATCGCTCAATCCGTCAAAAAAAGCAATCCTGTACCCCCTACAAGGTTAATTGACGATTGCAAGCTGGAGTTAAACGAGATATCCCCTGTAGATACAATAGAAAAAGAACTTGCAGAAAAATTCAATAGTATCAAATCTTTAATAGATAAAGTAAAACAAGATCTTGAAGAAGGATTAAAAAGCACTGCGACTATCATACAAGCACATTCTTTATCTCTAATAGATAAGACCCAAACTCTAGAAGAACATGGAATAAGACTAACAGAGACAGCTACCAAAGATGATATTAGCAACCTAAAGGACATCTTTGTTACTCCAGATGAACTTCAGTCATTGCTTGAAAACACTATTACTCAAAACCAAGAAGCTATAAAGCGTTTAGAACAAGAGATCAAAGACCTAAAGAATGCGTCTCCTAGTGATATTGCATCACTCAAAAAAAAACTAGAGAATCTTGTAACGGCTCAAGAGAAACTGAAGAAGTTTGAAGCCGAGGTAGCTGAACAGATTACTCGTTTAGAAAACAAAACAGATAGTATAGAGACAGGGGCAAAAAATCTCACAGAAGTTGTTACAGCTCTGGGTAGCAAGGTTGATAACGTTGATGTTATCCAGCTGGATAAGGATGTTTCCTTCCTATCTGCTAAAATACTAGAATTAGATAAAGCTACACAGAAGATACAAGATCTAAACCAAAAGACAGATACTTTAGATGGGAATGTAAAAGATCTAAACCAAAAGACAAAGGATACTGTCGCTCAATTTGAGACTATTAATGGGGAAAACAAGTCCTTTGAAGACAAAATATCTTTATTGAAGCAGACTATTAATACACAAAAACTAGAAATAGCGGATTTGAAAAAATGCCTGTCTTCTTTTGTTGATTTAAAAACACTAGAAGCTCGCATAGAAGCATTACAACAACGCATAAAGAAAGAAAGCATAGAAGCATTACAACAACGCATAAAGAAAGAAATAAGCGGACGAACAGCGATACGATGTGCCCGGTTACAAGTGGATAGAAACTTCGGGGATGCACCACTTGGAACCGAGATTCAACGTTGGCAATACCCTTCTGAGAATTCTAGCGGATATTTGTCATTTTCGTGGGCTGACGGCGAATGCGATGCGCTTCCTAGTGCTGAAGATAAAGCCAAAAGATGGAGAGTTTTAGGGAGAACAATAGGCTATTACGGTAGATGGCACTATCTACAAGAGGTTATTGATTAATGGCTAGATAGCTTTAACAGTATCCCTATAGTAGACACTAGTACAGAGACTATTATACCCATAAACCACTTAGTTTGACTGTTAATAGCGTCTTTAAGTTCTGACTTAGTATTAGCTATATCTTCTTTAAGTTCTGTTCTAACGTTAGCTATATCTTCTTTAAGTTCTGTTCTAACGTTAGCAATATCAGCTCTAACGTTAGCTATTTCTTCTTTAAGTTCTGCCTTAGTCGCAAGATATGGTAGAGCCGTTTCTAACTTTGCGAAGCGGACATCGGTTCTATCTTTATGTGGCTTTTGTTTTACGGCTGTATTGGTCATGTCAGTAATTGTACATGTTTTTAGTTAATGAATCAATAGATTGTGATTTACTATTCCAATTTCTAATTAGTTTATTATCCGTATCATTTAGTGCTGATAGACGTTGCGACATAACAGCGTGGGAAGTGTTTTGATACATTTTACCTCTTAAAATCTATAACATTGTTAGGCTTGCCCTTAAGTACTTCAAAAGTGGATTTAAGCTTTAAGCCCATTCTGTGTACTGAGTTTAGCTTGTTCTTTCCAGCAGATATTCGGCATCACTTCCTCGCATAAAGGAGTTGTTCTTGGGGCATTGCTTTCAATCTTGCTATTTTAGCTTCTAGTGCCTCTTCTTCTTTTTTGCTTAGTTCTAGTGGCTCTAGGAGAGGTTCTATGTAATCTATGGAGCATGATTTACGCAGATACTCTTTTTGTTTTTCTTTGTTATTAAGACGGTATTGCCTTTGATACTCTGCTTCTTTTTCTCTGTTGTTTAGGCGATATCGCTTTTGTCTTTCTCTTCCTCTTTCCCGGTTGCTTAGGTAATATCGCTTTTGTCTTTCTGCTTCTTTTTCTTTGTTATTAAGACGGTATTGCCTTTGATACTCTTTGTTATTAAGACGGTATTGCCTTTGATACTCCGCTACTTTTTCTTTGTTATTAAGACGGTATTGCCTTTGATACTCGGCTGCTCCTTCTCTGTTATTAAGATAGTATTGCTTTCGTCTTTCTCTTAATTTTTCCCTGTTGTTTAGGTAATATTGCCTTTGTTTTTCTTTGTTATTAAGGTGGTATTGCCTTTGTTTTCCTTTGTTATTAAGACGGTATTGCCTTTGATACTCCGCTATTTCTTCTTTGTTATTAAGGCGGTATTGCCTTTGATACTCCGCTATTTCTTCTTTGTTATTAAGACAGTATTGCCTTTGATACTCTGCTATTTCTTCTTTATTGTTTAGGTAATATCGCTTTCGTTTTTCTCTTACTTCTTCTTTATTGTTTAGGTAATATCGCTTTTGTCTTTCCTTTTCCCTTTGCTTTAACTCTTCATCAGATGGAATTTCTCTTTTATTCATCGTCTTCATCCTTAAAAAACTCTCTGTAGATTAGCGTGTAACTCTCCATGACCTTACCCCTAATCTCCCGCTCTCTTTCCTTTGATATTTTCCCTTGTTCATCTAGTTTAACAAGGAGCTTCAAGCCATCATGCTTGCCAGTAGCCGTAATCGAGGTTATCAATCCTTTTTTCGTTTCATAAACATTAGAACTCACTTTAAATTTAGTCATTGACACGCCTCGCAAACGTCGTCCTCAGGATTGTAACTTCCATATCTCTGTTTATTTTCGTCTTTAGCCACAATCTCATCTATGATTTGTTTTAAGGGTGTCAAAAGCTCGTTAGCACTGTCTTTAGCCTCTAATTCAATATGTCTTAAGGTATCCTCCGACACTGTCCCCAGATTAAGACGGAGAATTAAGACGTTCTCTTTATCTGTAATACAGTGTGCTAAAACGCTGAATTTAGTTGTATCCAATAGTGGTTTTTCCATCAGTGGGTTTCCTTCTTCCACAGTGTTACGTTGATCCTCTTTATACCATAGGGTGTTGGGGGTGTCTAGAAAATAATTTGTCAATATGTTACTTTTAAATGTTGACAATAGCGATTTATTGACGAATAATACCCTCAAAGCAAACAGACATTCGCAGGAGATGACCATGTCGGAGAATAAGGAAAGCCACGAAAAGTTAATGGGGAAGAAATGTATTGGTAGGGATATGCTTCGGCACACATTACACACTTTATGGTCGGTTAGAAGTGAGATTAGAGCAGGAGTATTTTATCTAGTTTGCACTTGATCAAAAAACAAAGGTTACAAGGCAAGAAGATCCAGTAAATTTTTTAAATGAAAGAAGAAGCGGATAGAGGAGGAACATCATGCTGAATTTAATGGCAGGGACAGCCTTTGTTTTTGCGATCCTGTATCTGCTTTATCTCACTGTCTACGATGATCCAGACGATCAATTCCCCGCTTAATTTATAAGGATAACAATTATGAACCAAACAAAGAGCAATATTATTCCATTTCCAAACAAAAACGGTTTTCCAAATTTGGAATCACTCACCAATGAAGAATTGGCGGAAACCTACAAAGAATCCCTGGATCTTAAAGCCTGGTGTCTTGAGGTTGAAGAGGAAGTTAAAAGGAGACTTGCCAATGGCTCTAAAGTACAAAACTTGAAATTATCCATTAAAAGAAGAGGAGATAAACGGTGGGTTAAAGACACTACTTTATCTCGTAAAAAAATTCTTGGTGATCATTTCTATGAGAAAAAACCTATATCTCCAACAGGTATAGAAATGTTAGCGAAAAAAGGTCTTATCACAGCAGAACAGCTATTAGCTGTACAACAATATATCAAGAAATCCAACAAAGACATTTTAACTATAGAATTTGAGGAACAATCATCACCGACCACAACCCAAAAACCACTAGAAGAAGACTACGTATTTTAGGAGATGAAAGATGTTGCCGATCGTATCAATTGATCAAAGATTAAGTGAAAAAAAAGGAATAAAGGGGTGTATTTTTGGTGAAAGTGGTATCGGGAAAACCTCTCTTCTCTGGACACTTCCTGAGGAAAGTACACTCTTTGTTGATTTGGAAGCAGGAGATTTGCCTGTTAAGGAGTGGAAAGGAGATGTCTTGCGACCCACCACTTGGCAAGGCTTGCGAGATTTAGCCGTATTTTTTGCGGGAGCAAATCCATCTCTTGGAGACAAGGATGTCCCCTACTCCCAAAAACATTACGATGCGGTTTGTGCAAGATTTGGCGATGCAAAGCAATGCGAAAAGTACGAAACAATCTTCATTGATAGTATCACCTGTTCTGCAAGAATGTGTTTCCGTCATTGTGAACAACAGCCAGAAATGGTTTCTCGCGGTGGACAAATAGACATACGATCTGTTTATGGCTTGCATGCCAAAGAAATGCTCAATTGGATCTCTCATTTACAACGAGCAAGAACTAAAAATATTTGGCTTGTTGGTATCTTAGATCGCAAAACCGATGACTGCAATATTCCTTTCTATTCGTTCCAAATAGAGGGGCAAAAAACAAGTCTTGAATTGTCTGGTATCGTTGATGAAGTCTTGGTCATGGCAAAAGTTCCAGATCCTAAAGATCAATCAAAACAAACAAGGGCTTTTATTTGCCAAAACATTAATCATTATGGCTATCCCGCAAAAGATAGGTCGGGGGCATTGGATCTGCAAGAAATACCACACTTGGGTCAGATCATGGAAAAAATTAATAACTCTCCTCGCCCAACGGCCAGCAACTTTACACATAATTAATGAGGAAAATAAAAAATGCCAGTAATCGATCTTACAAATGATGAATATGTGGATAGCGGTAGTCCTATTCCAAACAAAACAATCGTTAAAGTCCAGCTCAATATTAAACAAGGGTCATGCAATCAATTAGACGACGGGACACGTTTAGATTTCTATGCCACAAAGTCAACAAACACAGGTGCTGTTTATTTAGACTGCGAATACACTGTAGTTGAAGGAGAATACTACAAGAGAAAAATCTTTGATATGATAGGTCTCTACAGCCCAAACAACGGCAACAAATGGGCAGATATGGGGCGTTCTCTCCTTAAAGGCATTTTGTCTTCAGCACGAAGAGTATCCCCTAAAGACAAATCTCCCCAAGCTCAAAAAGCTTTCATACTCAACAATTATCAAGAGCTTGAGGGTCTTGTATTCTTGGTTGAAGTGAAAGTTGAAGAACAAGGAAATTATGATCCACGCAACAAGATCGCAAAAATCATAACGCCAGATCACAAAGACTATCATAGGTTGATGGGGGATACACACAATCCCTACGGACACAGCTCTTCACCGCAATACCAACAACCGCAAGGATCGTATTCGAATGCGTTTGATAATACGTTAAATGATGATGTCCCATTTTAAACCATGTTATTACGAGAGAGACAAAAAGAACTGGTTGATAAAGCCATTGATGCCCTTAATACGCATGGGAACACCTTAGCGGTTGCTCCAACAGGAGCAGGAAAAACAATCATGTTATCTGCGGTGTTAGGGCATATGTTCCAGCGTGGATTAGTGAATAAGGCGTGTGTGATTGCTCATCGAGACGAATTAACAGATCAAAACGAAGCAAAGTTTAAAATGGTCAATCCAAATATTACCACATCACGATTTAATGCATCAGTGAAGAATTGGAACGGACAGGTATGTTTTGCTATGGTGCAAACTTTAAACAATCATTTTATGAGTATGCCGAAGATAGAGTTGTTGGTGATTGATGAGGCTCATCATGCAACGGCTAAAAGTTATCAGACAATTCTTAATCAGGTAAAAACAACCAATCCTCATTGTAAAATTCTTGGTATGACCGCTACTCCTAACAGGGGAGATGGCGAAGGGTTAAAAACAGCTTTTAGCAATGTTGCTGATCAAATTACCATGTCAGAATTAATTGCATCTGGTCATCTCGTTAAGCCCTGTTTCTTTGTCATTGATTTAGGCATCAAAGAAGAACTTTCTAAGATCCAACAAAAAGGTTCTGATTATGATATGGATCAAGTATCTCATATCATGAACACTGCCCCGATTAATTCTGAGATAATCCGTCATTGGCGAGAAAAAGCTGGTGATCGGCAAACTGTGGTATTTTGTTCCACTATTGAACATGCCTCTGATGTCACCGAAACTTTTACTGCAAGCGGTGTTAAGGCAAAAATGGTATGGGGAAATATGGGGGATGAGGAACGATTTAACGTTTTAAAAGATTTTGAACAAGGAAACATTCAAGTACTCGTCAATGTTGCTGTATTGACGGAAGGGTGGGATTGTCCCCCTGTCTCTTGTGTTGTTTTGCTTCGTCCTTCTTCTTACAAATCAACCGTTTTGCAAATGATCGGACGAGGATTACGTATTGTTGATCCAGAAATTTATCCGAACATTGTCAAAAAAGACTGTATTGTCATGGATTTTGGCATCTCCCTTATCAAACATGGTTTCTTAGAACAGAAAGTGAACTTAAAGGGAAGAAAAAAAGGAACAAGAAAAGAAGAAGAAGAAGGGATATTAATCCAAGAGGCAAAAAAAGATCCTATCGTTATTGCTGATTTCCAAATGAAGGAATGGGATGGGTTCAAAGGATCTCCGTTTGAATGGTACAACGTCTTAGGAAAAGGCGGAATATTTGTTGCAACGGGATTTGATGCGTGGGGATGTATCACCCATAAAAAAGGCATTTGGTTTTCTTTTGGGGGGAGTAAAGAAGACAAAAAAATTCGCCTTTTAATGAAAGGGGCAAAAGTTAATTGCTTAGCACGTGCTAATGATTGGATTAACATCAAAGAACTCACGGACAAAGCATATAAGAACAACAGATGGATTAACCAACCCGCTACCGTCAATCAACTCAATCTTTTACATCCCTCATTAGCTAAGGATTATAGTTTAACGAAGTACCAAGCATCCGCTTTAATCACTCTGCGAGCCAAACTTCCTGAAATTAAAAAAACTATTGAGGGAGCAAAATGATGGATTTAAATACGACATTGTCAAAGCAAATCAACACATTGATTGACGAGACAATACCCGAACGAGAGCCAAGAAAATATCTAGGGGCTTCCCTCATCGGGGATTCTTGTCCACGAAAACTTCAATACCATATGACAGGAACACCACCAGATCAAAAGCTCTCTGGGATAATCAGCCGTATATTTGATACGGGGCATGCATTGGAGAAGGTAGCGATAGAATGGATGCGACAAGCGGGATTTGAACTTCTCACTGAAGATGAGACGGGACAACAGTTTGGCTTTTCGCAAGGGGATGGGGCAATCCAAGGACATATCGACGGTATTATCACATCTGCTCCCGAAGAACTTAATTTGGCTACCCCTTGTCTTTGGGAATGCAAAACCATGAACAACAAATCATGGTTAACAACTTCTCAACAAGGTCTTGTCAAATCAAAACCAGTGTACGCTTCACAAATCGCTTTCTATCAAGCGTATATGGAATGCTACGAACACCCCGCCCTCTTCATGGCGATTAACAAGGATACTTCAGAACTCTATTTTGAACGTGTGCCGTTTGATGGCTTTCTTGCACAACAATTAACCGAAAGAGCCGTCAACATCATTGAAGACACAAAAGTAGATTACTCTTTACCCAGAATATCGGAAGATCCCGAATGTTTCTTTTGTCGTTTTTGTGAGTTCAAAAGGAAGTGTTGGAATGAACAGGCTTGATTTCAATGATGTTATCAGCGAAGAAACGCCTAAATTCACCAGAGAAGATGCTGAAAGACTATTGTTTGAACATCTTTATTCGGTTGTGCAACATTTGCTTCCTAACGGGACAAGGAAAAATGGCAAATACAGAACCGCTAATATTCAAGGGGGGAAAGGGAATAGTCTCAATGTTGAGTTGGACGGAAATAATCGTGGTCTTTGGCATGATTTTGCTACTGGAGATAAAGGAGATATTTTTGATCTTTGGGGAATATGCAACGGATTAGATACACGATCAGATTTTCCTAAGGTTTTGCAATCAATTGCTCGATGGTTTGGAAAAGATTTTAAACCTCCTCGCTCATCTGTCATCCATCGCAAAGAATGGATTTATACGGATAGACTCGGAAATTCTCTTGTCCGCATAACTCGTCAAGACATTAACGGCAAAAAAACGTATACTCCTTTCGATTTCACAACACAAACGACGAGCATGCCTCAAACGCATCGTCCTTTGTACAATCAGATAGGATTAGCAAAAGCAAAAAAGCTTGTTGTTGTTGAAGGGGAAAAGTGTGCTGAAGCTTTAATTCACAGTGGATTCACGGCCACAACAGCAATGCAAGGATCTTCTGCTGATCCTGCGAAAACCGATTGGACACCACTACGAGACAAACACATTTGTATTTGGGCGGATAACGATGAAGTAGGGTTAAAATACTCTCAAAGACTAACGCAGTTTCTCCTAGAGTCAAAACTCCCACAGTCAGTGACAACCCTCAACATCCCCAATGACAAACCTCCTAAATGGGATGCTTATGATGCCATCAACGAGGGGATTGATATCGTCGAATTCATTCGATCTTGTCCAAAGACAAGGAATGATTGCAAATCTGGCATTCCAGTTGCTCGACCGCGAGATGTTATTGCTGATGAAAGACCTGAACCCGCCGATATCATTTCTTCAGGTCTTTTGGTTCAAGGCGGTTTGATGGTGTTAGCGGGATCTCCCAAGGTCGGGAAAAGCCATGTTTTGCTTTCAATGTTAGTTCATTTGTCAGCAGGAATTCCTTTTTTAGGTTTGAACCCCACTCATCCTTTAAAAGTCTTTTATATCCAGTCGGAAAACAGCTTTCATACGATGCGTAATAGATTAAAACAAACCATCAAGAGCCTCACACCCGAGCAAAGAGATCTGAATGATGATAATATGATTTTTACCCCTAGCCGTCTTGAAGTTTCCCTTAACGAGCATGTCATCAATGATCTTTCTCAAAAAGCAAACGAACTTCAAAATGGACAAACAGAACTCATTGCTATTGATCCTTTATACGATGTCTTTGACACAGGCGATAAAAAAGGCGGAGAGAATGATAACGACGCCATGCGTTTTTTTCTTAAAGAACGTCTTGGATTGTTGAGAAGAAGCATTAACCCTAATGCAGGTTTAATCCTTGTCCACCACACAAAAAAGATGAGGAAAAAAGACGTTGAAGAAAACCCTTTTGAATCCTTAGCGGGTGCTAGTGGACTACGACGCTATTACAACTCATGCATGCTTTTGTTTAAGGAAGATGAAGATGTCAATGAAACGAAAATATTTTTTGAATCCAGAGACGGAGAAAAAATACCAACAAAACATGTCTACAGGGATGTGAACACGGGGGAATGGGAAGAAGAATCCGCTAACAGTATACGCCTAACAAATCATGATTACGGGAAATTGTTGGATGCCGAACGAGATCGCAAACGAGATGTAATTTTAAATATCATTCAATCGGAAGCATCCAAGGGGAACGTATACACTGCTAATCAATTTAGCAAAACTTTTGATAACAAAGCGAGTCTAGGCAGTGAGGCTTCTATTCAAAGAAGAGTGAGCGTTTTGATGTCTCAAGGACAAATCAAATTATTTAAAAACATCAAAGATTACGGGTTACCTGCTCGTCGTAATATCCAAAGAGGACTCATGTGTGTCAAGGACATGGAATTGCAGAGTTATAACGGAGAACTAAGGCGGGTTTTGCCAACGGATTACAAATGTCACAAAACAGGAGCGATTTTGCCCGTAGAAAATCCCAATGTTTGGGTGGAAATGTAAGAAAGGAGACACAAAAATGAACAGCACGTTAGATATTAAAAATGAATTTTTTGACTTAGAAGATTTAGAAAAAGGTGCAGAAGATCTTGAAAATTCAGCATCATTGTTTCTTGCAATTGGTCGTTATTATCACTCACGACATCAGGGTGATAAAGTTGCAAAGCGGAAAATTGCAAAGAAGTGGTTAGCTTATTCTGACTCATTGTGGGATCATGCTGTACTTTTACGTTTAACCCTCGCCCTATAAAATTGAATAGCGGAAAAGAAGAAATGGTAACCCTTACTAGTGCTGAAGAACTAAAAGACGCCCTTGGGTTGAAAAAGGAGGACAAATGAAAATTCCACAGCTAAAAGAAGAGCAAAAAGGATATCTAACGGTATTCACATTAACAGATTTTGAACGAAGCCACACGCATGAACAATTACGTGAGATTTTAGATTATGAGGCTCGATTCATCAGACCACCAGAACAATGGAAGTCCTTATTGGAATCGCTCACGCCGATTGAAGAGATAAGTAGAACAAAAGCAGAATTGGAATACCGCCATCTCTCTACGCTTTGGAGATTTGAGCGAATTCAAAGGCTTCTGTACGACTGGATGGTTTCAAAACGGAACGTATGGATCCCGAGAGAACACGCTATCGCCGTGGAAGAAAGACTCGCTGAATTGAAAACAAAATACCCAGATTTGAACCCGTAACAAGAAAGGACGAACGAAAATAGCGAGTTACAACAACATCATGGGAGATTTAGAGCTTGGTGGGCAAGAACTAGAAAAACTTCTAAATTATGAGGCTTTATTCCTCCCAAAGCCAAAGACACTCAGTGCCATACTCAAGAAACTAAGATCGATTGATGAAGTATCAGAGATTGAAGCTAGAATTGAATGCGAATATCTCATCAAGATCTGTCTCCATAATCAGAAGTGGTATTACCGTTTGAGCGATACTCCTATCGAAGATTGGCTATATGACCAAGTATTTGATAGAGTTGACGCTCTAATGCAGAAATACCCTCATATAGTTCCCAAGGACGATCCCATATATAAAGCAGGGTATTAAAAATGTCTCATATTTTTGTTCTCGTTGGTGCGTCAGGAGTGGGAAAAACCACTTTGGCAAAATCCGTCATACCATCTTCTAGAAAGCTCCTTATGCCCGTTGGTGTAACCACACGGAAACGCAGAAACGAGGAGAAAAACGGCATCGACTATCGCTTTATCTCCCACAAGACATTCCACCGGTGGGAAAAAGAAGGAAAGTTCATAGAAACTGCCATCTGCCGAAATGAGCATTATGGCTTGCTTAAAGGAGACATCCTTGATCCACTAGATAACGGATTTGATATATTAACTATCCTTACGCCAGAAGGACTAGAAGCGTTTGAGAAGTTGTTTAGTAAACAGGTAACCTCGATATTCATCATGCCTCCTTCAAAAGAAGTCTTAATCCAACGAAGACGCAAGCAGGATAACTGGAAAGTTATAACTCAAGAAGACGATATCTTCGGAATGAGGAGATCTTATGACTTCAAAATTACCAATGATCGGTTGAACACCGCTTGTCAGCAAATAGGTCGTATTAGAACTATAATTACGGAAGGGCAAGGGGGATGATCTTTAAGAAAAAAGAGCTGGATAAAATAGCGAATATATCTCGCAAAAGAAACGTGATGATTGAGTTAACAGAAGATGGAAAATGCATTCGGATATATCCCGAGTTTGATTCCAGAACAGATATAGAGCCACCTGAAGAATCTGAACCCTTTGATGATTTTGTGATTTAACTATGACAAAACACCGATACCCGTATTTATCCCATGAAACAACAAGGCATGGCAAAAAAGTATGGTATTTTAAAAAAGACGGCAAACGAATACGTCTACCTAACGTTTATGGGACTACAGAGTTCATGGAAGCGTACGCCGATGCTCTTGCGGGTCGCTTGCAACAAAAACACCTACAAGGAAATACAAAAACGTTCAAATGGCTTATTGAGCAGTACAGATTAAGCGGGCATTTCCAATCTTTAAATCCTACTACTAGAAGAGTAAGAGATAACCTTTTTTACCATATTATTAAAGACTCAGGTACTATTCCTTTTGCTAAAATAACACGCAGACATATACAAAATGCCGTGGATAGAAGATCAGAAAAACCCTCAGTAGCGATATCATTTTTAAAGGCGATTTCTCCAGTCTTTAAATGGGCAGAAACATGTGAATTAGTTACAAAGAATCCCATCATCGGGGTACGACGTCCACCTATCCGAACGATAGGAATGCATACATGGACAGTGGAGCAAGTAGAAATTTATCGTAAGCGTCATCCTATTAATACAATGGCAAGATTAGCATTAGAATTAATGTTGTTTCTAGGATTAAGACGATCCGATGTTATAAGAGTTGGGAAAAAACATGTGAAAGATAACGTTTTATCGATTCATACACAAAAAACAGGAAGACAAGTTCATGTTCCTATTTTTGAAGCTTTACAATCATGTTTAGAGGCGGTCGGAAAAGATGGTGAAACTTTTTTGATCACTGCTCATGGAAAACCTTTTTCCTCTTCAGGCTCTTTCGGGAACTGGTTTAGAGATAGATGTAAAGAATCAGGATTACCCGATGAATGTAGAGCTCACGGTTTAAGGAAAGCAGGAGCAACGATTGCAGCAAATGCAGGAGCTAGCCCTCATGAACTTATGGCTATGTACGGATGGTCAAAAACAGATATGGCTGACCTCTATACAAGAGAAGTTAATGCAAAGAAACTTGCTTATAAATCGGCTAAAATGATCGCAGATTGTATGTAAAAAAGGTAAGACTATACGGTTTGTAAGTCATTGATTCTTCATGATTCGGATTTGGTCTTACCTTTGCATAAGTTGTTGATTTTACTTCTCTCTGGCGAAACTGTCGGGTGCACCAGCAAACAAGTAACTATTCCATTTAACGGTATTTTTTTATTATTTGGTCTCATCTTTTATATAAAATATTGATTATACTATAGTTTGGCAGTACTGCAGTCACCAATAAAAATTTAACCATTTGATTTAACGGTTTTTTTATTATTTGGTCTTGCCTTCCGAAATACTGCGACCTGATTTTTGCTTTTCCACACCTTTTTTAGTTATAATAAACAAGGAGATCCTGCCATCGAATTTTCTCTCTTTAACAACTATTGACACAATCAAAAATATATTTTTATACGTATTACAACTTTTTTATTATGTTACTATAATAGATACAAGGGAGGGTTGCATTAGCCCTCTTTTTGCTTTAGACCTTATTTAAGTGAATGTTGTTGTAATATACAATCTTATGTTGAATTTACTGTATTGAGAATTGAGGATGAATAGTAAAAATATTAAATTAGTTGTATTGGGTACTGCTCTCACATCATCTGTATTCTTAGGTAGTTGTGATCTGCTTGGCGACAAGCCTGATACTAATGTAGATCTAACTGCTATTAATAATAAAAAAGCAGAAGATGCAAGACTAACTAAAATAGAAGCAGAACGTAAAGCTAAAGAAGCTGAAGATGCAAGACTAACTAAAATAGAAGCAGAACGTAAAGCTAAAGAAGCTGAAGATGCAAGACTAGCTGAAATAGAAGCAGAGCGTACAGCTAAAGAAGCTGAAGATATAAGGCTAGCCACAGAAAGAGAAAGAAAAAGAGAAGCAGAAATAAAAATATCTCTAGAACGCGGAAGCGGAGAAATGTATGGAGCATCGGAATGGGCGATGTATCGAAAAATGACGGCTAAAGAAAGAGAAGGAAGAGAATAGCGAGCTGAAAGAGCTGAAAGAGCTGAAAGAGATCACAACGCAAGAATGGAGCAATTTTACCGAGGAAGAGATGGAAAAATCTAAAATCGCCTACGCTTATGTTTACAAGGATGGTCAAGCATATTCGATTGAAATTCCAACTAAATGAAGTTCCCTGTTATAATTATATGATTAACTACACCGCCTCTTCTGCACTATTTGACGCTGTACCAAAAGCCACGAATACAAGCGATAATCTCTTGTTCAAACGGAGTAAGAACAGCAAGAGGACTTTGAATAACAAAGTTTTTTCCACGCTCCACCATACTAATAACGGATAAACAATAATCCAAAAAAACAGTTGTTAACGGTCTAATTAAAGCGTTAAAACCGTCTATCCACTTAATCCCACTTTTGTGTTTATGCTCATGAATCCTAGCTAATATCACTGGTTTATCTTTAATCCTTTCAAGAGCAACCAGGTTCTCGGCATTGATCTTCGCCAATTCAAGCTTCAACCTATCGTGTTCTATTGATTGCTTGTACTTCATATGTTCTACTATCGTTTCAAACACAGACGGAATAAAACGAAGCAAGAACCTAAATACCCCTCCAACAATAAAAGACTGTATCATGTTTGTAACTTGAAAATTATATACAATCGCTGCTAAGTCGCAGCAGTAGCCAATGGCCCCCAATAGTTTTGAAAAACGCACTCACTCCTTTGAGAGTAGTACGTATATTTAAAATCTCTCTAATATCCTATTGTTGTTTGATATATTGTTTTTCAAAATTCTCGAATCGTTTCTCAAAATTCTCGAATCTGGCACAAAGCTCATTAAATTTTTTCCTTGTAAATGCTTTCCTTGTGGTTGCTTTCTATGAGTTGGTTGGTCACTATTTTTTGTCATTTGGACATAACCTCTTGTACATAGTAATGGATTTCACCCATTTTAGAAGTTATTTTATCTGTAACTCTCCACCATGCACTTCTTTCAATCTCGGTTTCAATCTCGGTAGTAGAAGCTGAAGAACAAATCGTAGAAGAAAAACTAAGTAGCAGCAAATGTTGGGTCTTCCCAAGCTAGTATCTCATTTCATGATACAGCGTCTCCAACTGATTTTTCGGCCCCCTCTAATACTGCAACGCATTGCAGTACGACCTCTTATGAGTGATTTAACTCTAATGTCAACCGTGGAGGTGCACCATTAAAAAATGAGGTTGTTTGTTTTGCTAAATTTTTTCCTACAATTCAAAAAGTATAGTCATTAAAATCATAGCGGTATTGATTATACGATGTTTTTTATTATATACTTTATCTCGTCTCTGGGCTCAGATCTGCATAGATCACCAAAAACTGTACAAAGTATTTATTATGCGAATTATTTCTATCACAGATTCAAATGCACTCCAAAAAGCCTGTGAATTCTTGGATGCTGGACTACCCATAGCGATTCCAACCGAAACTGTTTATGGTTTAGCTGTAGATGCTAGGAATCCTTCGGCTATTCGTCGTCTTTATGAAATTAAAAAACGTCCAGCTATCAACCCTCTCATATGCCATGTAAGCAATATATCTATGGTAGATAAATATGCACATATCGACTGTCTATCTCTTCATTTAGCAAAATTATTCTGGCCAGGACCTCTAACTATTGTACTCAATCTTTTAGAAAAAAATGATATCCATCCATCAGCCACAGCAAACCTCAAAACAGCTTGTTTTCGTGTTCCTTGTGGATTTGCGCAAAAATTAATCAGTACTTATGGTTATCCTTTAGCAATGCCCTCTGCCAACATATCTGGACAAATAAGCATAACCAATATAGAACATCTTCTTTCTTCTCCTATTGCTCGAGAAATACCTCTTATAATTGATGGGGGAATCTCTACAATTGGCTTAGAATCAACCATTGTTAACGTGCAATTTGATAAAAAAATCCATATTTTACGTCCTGGAGGGCTAGAAATTGAAACAATCAAGAAAGCCATCTCCACGGAATTAGAGTATTCTATAGACGAAACGTCTAATCCTCAATCTCCAGGAACTTTAAAATCACACTATGCACCAAAAGCATGCGTAAGATTGGGAGCAACCCATGTCAATCATGGGGAAGCTTTGATACGTTTTGGCAATTGTCCTATTAAAAATATTGAAAACGCCATTATATCACTTAACTTAAGTAAAGACGGGAAGCTACAAGAAGCAGCATTTAATCTTTTCAATTACATGAAAATAGCCGATGATAGCGGGGCCACTTCTATTGCCTTTAGCCCTATACCAAACTATGGTTTAGGTATAGCTATTAATAATAGACTCGAGAAGGCATCTGCACCTCGCAATTAATCTATTAAGGATAGATCTATGAAAGCATTATCCCCTGATCTTGTCCAAAGATTTATATCAATAGTTGGATCCGAGGGAATATTAGATGATCAGGAGCTCATATATCCTTATCTTAAAGAAGAGCGAAATTTATATAACGGAACATCTCCTTTAGTTCTACTCCCATCTTGTACCAATGAAGTATCCCAAATTTTAAAGTTAGCTACAGAGACAAGTACATCTATTGTACCTCAAGGAGGGAATACAGGACTTGTCGGCGGACAAATACCACGTAAAGATAAAAAAGATGTCATTTTATCAATCAAGCGTATGAACAGCGTCCGAGATATCGATCTAATAAGCAATACCATTGCCGTTGACGCAGGCATCAATCTATTCAACGTTCGAAAAATCGCAGAAAAACATCATCGATTATTTCCTCTTTCTCTTCCATCAGAAAAATCATGTCAAATTGGGGGAAATCTTGCAACCAATGCAGGAGGAACTGCTGTATTATCCTATGGCAATATAAGAAATCTCTGTCTAGGAATAGAGGCCGTTCTTCCTAATGGCGATATTTGGAATGGCATGCATAAACTTATAAAAGATAATAGCTGTTATGATATACGTGATCTACTCATAGGATCAGAAGGTACGCTGGGTGTCATTACTGGTGCTGTACTTAAACTATTTGCTTATCCAACGGGAAAACAAATTGCGTTTATAGCAATAAGATCTCTTGAACAAGCTGTACAACTCTTACAAATCACTCAAAGAATTGCAGGCAGTATGCTCACGGCATTTGAATTAATGTCCGATTTCATCTTAGAATTAGTTATAAAACATATTCCGCATACTTACTGTCCTTTATCAAAGTCACATCCTTGGTATATATTATTAGAGATATCTTCCACAGAAACACACGAAAGAGCCAATCTTATAGCAGAGATCATATTAGAAGAAGGACTTAAAAAAAAGGTGATTACTCAAGGGAGTTTATCTGCTTCTGAAGAGGAAAGAAATGCACTCTGGCATCTAAGAAACAGTATCCCCTCAGCACAAAAAAAAGAAGCAAGATCTATCAAACATGATATTTCAGTTCCTGTAGGACAAATACCATCTTTTTTACAAGAAGTAAAAAAGTCTGTATTATCTATGTTCCCTAAAACACGTATAGGTTTATTTGGGCATATAGGAGATGGGAACATTCACTTTAATGTATTTCCTCCCTCTGATGAGGACCATGACGCATTCTTATCCCAGTATTGGTATGAAATAAATAATATCGTTTATTCCATCGTATTATCATATGGAGGATCAATCGCCTCTGAGCACGGTATTGGACAATTACATAAAAAAAGATTAGACACCATCCTCGAACCCACAAAAATAACGTTGATGAAAAAAATAAAAAAGACCTTTGATCCAGCTGGAATAATGAATCCAGGAAAGTTTCTATGAAACAAGATATGCCGTATTGTCAAAGGATAAGAGATGTTTACAAAGAAGTTCTAGAGCGAATAGCTTCAAAAATAGTCCCATCATCCAAATAATCTAATTCACTACCTATAGGAATACCATAAGCCAATCTGGTGATTTTAATATCTATTCCTTTAAGTTTATCCATAATATAATGAGCCGTTGTTTGCCCTTCAATTGTAGC
The DNA here is from genome assembly GCF_001021085.1 of Candidatus Liberibacter africanus PTSAPSY. Taxonomy (NCBI): domain Bacteria; kingdom Pseudomonadati; phylum Pseudomonadota; class Alphaproteobacteria; order Hyphomicrobiales; family Rhizobiaceae; genus Liberibacter; species Candidatus Liberibacter africanus. The sequence goes on from NZ_CP004021.1 coordinate 493,374, forward strand.
ACTAATAGCAAGAATCAATTCTCGAATTGCTTTATCTTTGACTCTCTCTATCAAAGAATTGATCCCAATATCTTCTGGACCAATTCTATCAAGTGGAGAAAGGGTTCCTCCAAGAACATGGTAAAAAGCACTCACTGCTTTAGAACGTTCTAAAGCCCATAAATCAGCAACATCTTCTACAACTATAATCACTGAAGAATCACGCCGCTCATCCGTGCAAATAATACAAGGATCTATAGTATCAATGTTCCCACAAATAGAACACACACAAACTTTGTCATATATTTTAACCATAGCTTCAGCTAATGGACCTAATAATTTATCCTTTTTTTTTACTAAATGTAAAGTCGCCCTCCTAGCAGAACGAGGACCAAGACCTGGAATACGTGCTAACATTTTAATGAGATTTTCAATTTCTATCCCCGTTATTTTTTTTGTCATATTGGATATCCATTTAAAAAATTTTTCTACATATGCTCTTTAAAACTTTTTACATCGCTTTTCCTATATCTTTTTAAAATCTATTTACATCACATTTAACACTAAAACATGCATACCATTAAATTGATTTACTATATAAATTTTAAAAATACTGATCATTAATATCTATTAAAAAGGGAATTTCATACCAGGAGGAATAGGCAATCCTGATGTTATTTCTTGAGTCTTTGCGGCAACCAGATCTTCTATTTTTTGGTGAGCATCACTATGCGCTGCGATGATTAGATCTTCTAACATTTCAGCGTTTTCCTGACATAACAACGAACTATCAATTTTCACCCCTGTAAGCATATGTTTCCCGTTCAAACGAACACTTATCAATCCACCTCCAGAATTGCCCTCTGCCTCTAAAAGAACGATGGATTCCTTCATTTCTTCTATTTTCCCTTGTATATCCTTAAATTGTCCCATCATTTTCAGTATATTATTCATTAGTACAATCCCTTTATTACTAATATATTTTATCTATTTTCTATCATTCTAAATGATCAATAGTGCGAATACAAACAACTTGAGCCTCTGGAAAAATAGCGCGAACAGATTGAATATTTGCATCAATTTCAAAATTTTCGCAGTATTCTCCTAAAGAAAATATTATTTCCCAATCTTTACCTGTCCAATTTTTAAGATTCACAACAAGATTCTCAATGAAATTCTCAGGAGATTCCTTGATAAAGGATACCTCTACTCTCCCTAGCTCCGGCTCAAAAGAAACAACATGCAGAAAATCCAGCAACATATCTTTCATTTTATAATCATTATTCTTCTCACATAATGCGATTAATCGACCTTTACAATCATTTGAAGCACAAGATCTATATTGTTTCGCCATAATATGATCCTCGGTTGTCGACAATTTTTTATCCGAGGATATATCCTTTTGAAGTAAGCTATCACCAATCGATAGCGAAGGATAATTCAATTCATCAAGTTTTTTTTTTTCTTTTCTGCCACAATATGGTGTGCAATCTCTTCTGGAGAAGGCAATTGAACAGAATGTGCTAAACGTATTAAAACCATTTCAACAGCTTCCATAGGATGCGAAAAACCTTCTATTTCAGCAATACCTTTCAAAATCATCTGCCAAAAACGAGAAAGAAAGGTAACTGATACTACCTTTGAATATTCCAACGCTCGTGAATTTTCCGCTTCACTATATAGCAAAGTATCTGCCATCTCTGGAATATATTTAATTCTCGTAACTAAATGAGTGAAATCAGCAAGATCATGAAGAACAACTGAAGGATTGACGCCAGAATCATATTGCGAAGAAAATTCTTGCAAAGCATTGACAACATCTCCTTTTATCAAATACTCGAACAAGTCCATTATTCTGTTGCGGTCAGCCAACGCAAGCATTAAACGAACGCTAGAAACAGCAATCTTATCCTCACATTGGGCAATAGCCTGATCCAACAAAGACAATCCATCACGTGCAGACCCCTCAGATGCTCGCGCTATCATGACAACAGCTTCATGATCGAATTTTATTGATTCCCTGTGCAAAATTTTTGTAAATAATTCAATAAGATCTTTGATAGATATACGATGCAAATCAAATCTCTGGCATCGCGAGAGTACTGTCATTGGAACTTTACGAATTTCTGTAGTAGCAAAAATGAATTTTACATGTGGAGGAGGCTCTTCAAGGGTTTTTAAAAGGCCATTAAAAGCAGATGTCGACAACATCTGTACTTCATCCATAATATAAACCTTAAAACGAGCCGAAAAAGGCTTATAATAAATTTGATCAATAATTTCACGAACATCATCTATACTTGTATGAGAAGCAGCATCCAATTCAACTACATCAACATGACTTCCCTGTATTATGGCCTGACAATGTTCTCCAAATCCACTAAATTTTACTGTAGGATAATCTATATGATCTGTTTTGTAATTCAAAGATCGCGCAATAATCCGAGCAGTAGTCGTTTTTCCAATACCTCTTGTACCAGACAGCATATAAGATTGCGCTATACGACCCAATTTAAAAGCATTGTTCAGAGTCTTAATCATGGGTTGCTGGCCCACCATATCCGCAAAACTCTGAGGACGGTATTTTCGCGCTAAAATACAATAATTATTTGCAAATGTAGACAGGGGGGAAATTCTCTCACATTTTTAACAAGCCAAAAACTTAATACGAGAGGCTGAAAAAAACAACCCACCATAACATTGCTAGAGCTGCTTCTTTCCAGACCTGACTCGATTCACAAAAATAGCGTCCATCTTCCAACCTCTCGACACAATTATCAGGGATATTAATATAAAAAACAAGTCAATATCTCCAACTATTGCATTAAATTTTTTAATTTTCATTCCCTGCGGGGGAAACATTCACTCTTTATATCTCACATTGATAATATCTCTGATTAAATATAATTTTTCTTGCTTTACATAATAACAAGAATAGATCATGATCCCTACTGATAAAAAAATACTCTGCAACTTAGATATGAGAAAATATATGCCTAAAATACTGCAAAATTTTCTTTTTTTTACACTAGCAATACATTTTTATTTAGCACTTACTCCTGATGTCTCCCATAGTGAACAAACATTTGATAAAAAAATCATACCACGTTTTGTAACAATTAAAGCTAACCGCGCTAATTCACGTATAGGACCTGGAATGATGTATTCTGTTGTTTGCACATACTTAACAAGAGGGCTTCCGGTTGAAGTTTTGAAAGAATATGAAAATTGGAGACAAATCCGTGATTTTGATGGCACCGTTGGTTGGATAAACAAAAGTTTACTTTCCAACAAACGTTCTGCTATCGTTTCTCCATGGGATCGTAAAACAAAAAATTTAATTTACGTTAATATATATAAAAACCCAGACATACAATCCTTGATCGTCGCTCAAGTAGAGCCTGGAGTTTTACTAACAATACGTGAGTGTTCGGGGGAATGGTGTTTCGGACACAATTCAGATATAGAGGGATGGATTAAGCAACAAAAGATTTGGGGAACATATCCCAGTGAAATATTTAAGTAGACAAAAAAATCCATGTAATGCAATCAATTTATTATTAATTATCATAATGTATGTGAGTAGATCATCTTAAGATTTCCCCCTATATCCTCATATTTAATATAATTCATTCTGAGGGAAAAAAGTACATGATAGATCCACAAGACAATAAAAACGTTCTTATTATCATTCCAGCTCGCATACAATCAACAAGACTTCCTAAAAAAATTCTTGCAGACATAAATGGGCTTCCTATGATATTGCATACTGCAATTCGTGCACGCAAAGCAAATATTGGACGTGTAATAATCGCTGTTGATGACAATAAGACAAATGAAATTGTATCACAGGCAGGATTCGAATCAGTGATGACAAATACATGTCATAAGTCAGGATCTGATCGCATATTTGAAGCATTAAATATTGTAGATCCAAAAAAAAACGCCCAAATTATTGTAAATATGCAAGCAGATATTCCAAATATAGAACCTGAAATTGTGGCGTCTGTACTCATTCCTCTACAAAATCCAACAGTTGATATAGGAACCATCGCGACAGAAATTCATGATGACAAAGATCAAGATGACCCTAATATTGTCAAAGTAGTATCTTCTCCTTCTGAAAATGAATGTTTGCGTGCGCTATATTTTACACGCACTAAAACTCCATATGGGATAGGACCGTTTTATCAACATATCGGCATGTATGCTTATAGACGTGAATCATTAGAACGTTTTACTAAACTCTCTCCTTCTATTCTAGAAAAAAGAGAATCCCTAGAACAATTACGTGCTTTAGAAGATAGTATGCGTATCGATGTGAAAATAGTGTGTTCGAATGCAATTAGTGTTGATACTGCAGATGATCTAGAAAAAGCACGTACTTTAATATCTTATGATTTTTACAAAGATTTTTTATAGAACAATATTTATAAAAATAGAACATCTACCATGAAACAGGCATTTCAACCATTAACACTCAAATATAAAATGCTTGATTATTATAAACACGCATAAATGTTGCTTTTTTATTGAGATAATCAAAACTGGATTTATCCGTTCCTGTCATGAAAATTTGACTTCCTATATCAGTAACAATGCGAAAAAGTGCGTTGCGCTTATCTTCATCAAGATGCGCAGAAATTTCATCTAACAATAAAATTGGAGCAAAACCAGTTGTATTAGATATTAAGCGTGCATGCGCTAAAAAAATACTTACTAAAACAACCTTTTGTTCTCCTGTTGAACCATGAACTATATTTATATCTTTACTACGATAATTAACAACCAAATCACTTCGGTGAGGCCCTATTAAAGTACGCCTCGCAATGGAATCCACCTTACGTCCATCAAAAAGTTTTTTTGCATACTCTTCCCTGAGTTCATCAAAAGATTGATTAAATGTTTTATCAAGAAATCCTGTTATATTTAATTCAATATGAGGAAATTGTTCTTTTTGTATATATTCCGTTATTAAAGAAGAAAGTGCATTGATCATTTTTACACGTGCAATATCTATTTCTACTCCTAATTCTGCCATTTTCGATTCAATACTACTACACCACGATGGATCAAAGCCCCCTTCAGATAACAAACTATTGCGTCCACGCATCAAATGCTCAAAATCAATCATACGACGCCTATGTCTTGGATCAATTGCAAAAACCATTCTATCAAGGAAACGACGTCTTTCTATAGAAACTCCACTAAAAATTCGATCCATTGAAGGAACAAGCCAACTAATCCTCAAGTGCTTATTTAATTCGTCTACAACACGTATTGTAACATCATTGATCTGCAAACATCGTATACTTCTATCATCTTTTGTCTCTAGTTTTATAGATATATCTGCTAACCCTTCCATCCCTTCTATACTTGAAAAAGTAGAAAACAGCGAAGAAGACCCCATCCGAGTTACATCTGAATACGATGCACGACGAAATCCTCGCCCAGGAGATAAGAATGATATCGCTTCTAAAATATTTGTTTTCCCCGCTCCATTATCTCCAATGAAAATAGTTTGTTGAGCATCAAATACTAAACGTAACGAAGCATAATTGCGGAATTCATTAATATTTAAACGCTTAATCTTAACTTGATTGGTCATAATTTAATTGTTGGATAAAATATGTCATAAAGTAAACAGCGATATAATAAAAAATCTATTTTCAGTGGTTGCCATTCAATGATAGGGAAACCTCTATTCCCTATCTAGCACCTGCAACACTACTTCTGCTGCCATATGACCAGCTGGTTTCGTTGTATTCATATAACTCCACAACTTTTCAAAACCATGCAACATAGCACGACGTTGCAAAGTATCATGGGATAACCTTTCAATCCAACGCACCAATGCTTCGGAACGAATCATATTATTAAAATACTCCGGGACTAGAGGATAATCAACAATAAGATTAGGTAAAGCCGCAGTCCATGTTTTTATATAAAAACTCAAAAGATTCACAATCCAATCTGATTTATAAATAGAAACAACAGGAATGCCACACAGTGCTAATTCCAAAATAACCGTTCCAGATGCCGCTATTGCAGCATCACATTTCATGAATACCTTTTCTTTTTTTTCTATATCAAAAATAATCTCGGGAGCTATATCCCATTTTGAAACTATCGTACGCACAAGATTTTCCTGCGAAGGTACTGTAACTAATGCAAATTTAATAGAGGGATTCCTCAAGACCAAAGAACGTACAGCCTGTTCAAAAACAGGCAAAATTTTAGAAATTTCCTTAGCACGCGATCCAGGCAATAAGAGTATTGTTTTCTGTTGAGAAGAATTATTATGTCTTTTACTTTGTTGATTATATATTTTTAATACCGAAGAGTTGCTGCTTAAAGGATGACCAACAAACGTAGTATAAGGACCTCCTAACCTCTGCATAGCCTCTTTTTCAAAAGGAAGAATAGATATAACCTGATTAATATATGCACACATCGCATGTGCACGCCCTTCACGCCATGCCCAAACACTTGGACAAACATAGTTAACAATCGGGATGTTCGGTAATTTTTTTCGAACACGCTTTGCAACACGATGTGTAAAATCAGGATTATCAACAATCAACAAAACATCTGGTTGAGAAGAAACAATTAATTCTACAGTTTGATTAATACGCAAAATAAACCGAGGCAAATGTCTGATAACTTGCATAATTCCCATCACTGATAATTCAGAAAAATCGAATAAAGACACAAGCCCTTCTTTTTTCAAAGAATCACCTCCAACACCTACTAAATCTACAGGGGAAGGTACCATTTCCTTAATTCGCTTTATCAAATCACCAGCAAGAAGATCTCCTGATATTTCACCAACAATAACAGCAATCTTCAGCGAATTCATATGGCAAATTCACGATCTATACCAAATATAAAAATACCTGCTTCATCTGCATGTTTTTTTACAAGTTCTTTTTCCAAAACAAGAGATTTCCCGGCTTCTAAAGCAATACCAGAAAGACCTGCTCTAATCACATTTTGCACTGTTTTTTCGCCAATAGAAGGTAAATCAGCACGCATATCTTGTTGAGATTTACATATCTTTACCAACACTCCAGAAGTTCCAGCGATAATCTTTCCATTATTTCTGCAATCCACAATGCGTTGTAACATAGAATCAGTCCCTTCAATACCTTCTAAAGCTACAACTCTACCTCCGATACTAATCACAGATTGTCCAATATCAAGCTCAGATAAAGCCTCTGCTGATTTCATAGCAACCAATATATCTCGTCTATTATCCTTACTAGGAATACAAGCACTCAAAGAACCTTTTTGCGCTAACAAATCAGGGACAATATCATGTGCTCCGATGACACTAACTCCATAACTCTCAAGAAAATCAATGATTGATTTAAGAAGAGCAGCATCTCCTCCAGAGACTACCTGCCATATCATCTTTGACACCCTAAACGAATCCTTAATGGAAAAACACAAATCTCGTACACTAGGACGAATACTGATCGCCCCCGCCAAAACAATCCGACCTATATTATACTTATCTAAAATTGATCGCAAAACACAAAAATCACCCAACGGCAATGTTTGACACTCAAAATCTTCCCAATCAAAAGAACACTCATTTAAAACTGATGCAATGACAGGCTCATCATTGTTCAATCTAGATGTTCTAGCAAGATAATAAGGCAACATACCAGAACCAGCGATGATAAGAAGACGTTTCACATATAAACCTATTTTCTTGAACGTTCCCAAATAGAAAGTGGACGCTTGCGATCAGAAACTATAAAATTAACTATATCTAATACCTCAGGATAATTACACTTCTGTTCGCGAATAATTTCTGCATTCTTATGGACACTATCACCTTGCTGAAAAATCATTTTGTATGTGTCTCTAATGAGATGGATTATTTCTTTACTAAAACCAGCACGTTTCATTGCTACGACATTAACACCTCTAATTGATCCTGGATTACCATTCAAAGCACCATATGGCGTAACATCGTAAGTAACACCTGACATTCCCCCAATAAAGGAATATTTCCCAACATGAACAAATTGATGCACAGCAGAACCACCTCCAAAAACCGCTCCATCGTCAACAGTAACATGTCCCGCAATCATCACATTATTAGATAGAACTATACCATTTCCAATCCTACAATCATGCCCAATATGCGAATTAGCCAAAAAGAAATTATTGTCTCCTATAATGGTTTTTCCACCATGTTCAACCGTTCCTCTATTAATGGTTACTCCTTCACGAATCACACATTTTTTCCCAATAATCAGCTCCGTACCAATAAAACTATCCCATATACTTTGTGTATCACCACCCAAAACAGCCATAGGAAAAACTCTTGTAAAATCCCCAATTTTAGTTTTTCCTGTTATGACACAATGCGATATCAACTCAACGCCATCACCAATCTCAACTTCCGATCCCACTATACAAAAAGGACCTATATAACTATTCGAACCAATAGAAGCACCTTCTTCTACTATAGCTAGGGGATGAATAGTATAATCTTTGCAAACGCGAATCATTCTTCTATTCTTTGCTCACGCATAACCATAGCAGAGATCTCAGCTTCAGCGACAACTTTATCTTCAACTTTTGCAAGACAATTAAATTTCCAAAGATCAACACGATTGCGAATTTTATGTACATGAAACTCCAAACGGTCTCCCGGGAAAACTGGTTTGCGAAAACGAGCCTTATCAATTGCAATTAAATATGCGGGTTCACGCTTATCAAAACCATTATGAATCGCACAAATAGCACCTGCCGTTTGTGCCATGCCTTCAACAATAAGAATCCCAGGCATCACAGGCCTTCCTGGAAAATGACCCATAAAATGAGGCTCATTAAACGTGACATTTTTGATTCCTATAGCGAATTCATCGTTATGAATATCAATTATTTTATCCACAAGTAAAAAAGGATACCTATGGGGCAAATATCTCATTAATTCAACTATATCCTTTGCATCTAAACATGCAGATTTATCAACCATTTTATCCCTTTACTTTACCATCAAAGTATTTACTCCGATTACTTAACATAACCATATGACGAAGATATTCTCTTATAGGGCGAGCTGGGATACCACCATACGCTTGTCCCGTAGGAATATCCTTAACGACACCACTCTTAGCAGCAATTTGCACGTTATCACCTACTTTGATGTGCCCTACAATACCAGTCTGCCCCGCTATCAATACATTATCACCAATATGCGAAGAACCAGCAATACCAACTTGACTAACAATAATACATCCAAAACCTATATGGACATTGTGTCCTATTTGTACCTGATTATCAATCTTCGTATTTTCTCCAATAATAGTATCATCCATTGTACCACGATCAATCGTACTATTAGCACCAATTTCCACATTATCCTGAATAATGACACGACCAATGTGAACTATTTTATGTATATCCGACTTATCCCGAGCGTATCCAAAACCGTCATTCCCGATTCTCACACCAGAATGCAAGATAACACTATTACCAATCAAGGATGAATAAACACTTGAGCCAGCACCAATACTACAATTGCGCCCAATTTTAACATTTGCACCTATAACAGATCCTGGCCCCACATACGTTCCGCGCCCAATCTCAACACCCGAACATATAACAGCCATTGGAGCAATCACAACTTCATCCTCAATCTTTACATCTTTTTCCAGAAACGCCTGTGGACTTATCCCTTCTAAAACAAAAGATGATTCCATACGCATTGCCCGTGGATATAAAATGGATCCAGCAATCGCAAAAGAAACTTCTGGATTATCTGACACCAAACACGGTATATGCTCGGGAACAAACTGCTTAATCTCTTCGCTACAAATTACCGCAGATGCCTTACACTTATCAATATTATCAAGAAAATTACGTGATTTAACGTAACAAATGTCTCCTGATAATGCACGCACAATCGGGGAAAGCGAATAGACAATCTTTTTGCCGAATTTTTCATCTGAAAGCGACGCTCTTATTCTCTTAGCCAAATCCATTAAGGAAATACCCTGATGAGACAAAAAAAACTTCAATCTCTGCACTCAAAAAATCCCTTTTATTCCTAAACCATTGATACAATCACCTAAAACGATTACCAATTTGAATACCCCAACGCATAGTCGTATCGTAAGATTGTTTGCGCAATGGTATCCCGTAATAAAGACTTATCGCCCCGATTGGAGAATCCCATGCTATTTCAGCCCCAGTAGCAACACGCCAGAAGGAATCATTCCCCTCTAACTTATTTTTACTTATATCCAAATGAAAATCATTCCCATAAAGAGTAGCCGAATCAACAAAAAACACACCCCGCAAACCAACCTGCGGATTAATAATTGGCATAGGGAAACTAACTGATGCACTTGCAGAAAAAGAGGTGTTACCTCCAATCGCATAGCCATTTACACGCGGACCTATGCCTCTGTCTGCGAATCCCCTCAAAACATCCGAACTTGTTGACAATTGATCAAAAACTTGCAAATTTTTATCAACAGGAATAACACGGCTATATCCAAATTTTAAAGAACCTACAATATCATAATTATCTGACAGAAGATTAAAATACGAGGCTCCATATTTGATTAGATGATACTTAGAGTCTCCTCTCAATCCTGCATAATCATACATAGATTTCATAAATATGCCTTCACGTGGAATCACCTGGCTATCTAAAGTATTGTAGACAATATCTTGAGATATGGAATGACCGCTGAATTCGCCATGATTCACTAACATTTTCTCTATCTCATGGATCTCTCCCATTGACGAACTACTATACTTGAGAGCTTTATAATTATAACTAGAAGTCGTTGATATTTTTTCAGTAATAGGAAACGTAAAATACACAGAACCATATTTACCTTCTGTTGCAAGAAAACCTTCCATAAAACTAGATCTTCTAATATCAAAACCAGAAGATATCCTACTTCCTAGAAAATAAGGATTCTCAAAACTAAAAACATAGTTTCTTAATCGATAATGTCCAACACCTAACGATATACGAGCTCTATACCCCCGTCCAAAAAAGTTATTGTCTGCAATAAACCCTTCTATACCTGTACCTTCGTTCACTGTATAATTAGTAGACAAACCTATAGAACCAGAACTCAATTGCTCTACAATCACCCTTAGAACAACACGATCTTCTACATTTGCTGGCAATTTTAAAATATTTACTTTAGAAAAATAACCCGTAGCCATAATCCGACGCTTAGCACGCTCAATCATAGCTAAACTAATTGGATCACCCTCACTAAAATCAAGCTCACGACGAATCACAGAATCATGCGATTGACTATTTCCCTCAATTTCTATCCGCTCTATGTATAAAGGAGAATCATAATTAATAATATATTCAATATCTACTATACCTTTTGCAAAATCCCGATTAATCCGCGAATTTGTACGAACAAAATATTTACCTTTAAAAAACAAATTCTTCGAAATATTCTCAGTGCTTTCTTCAATCTTCCGCGGATCATATACATCACCAGATCTAGTCTGAACCAACGAAAGTAACATATCCTTCGTAAAATCTTGTAGAGTAGATTTAATAGTAATATTACCAACTCTATAAATTCTACCTTCGTCAATATCAAAAAGAATACTATAACTATTTTTCGCTTTATCAAAAAAAGCCCGCGATGACACCTTAACTGCAGCATAACCTCTGTCATAATAGAATTTTCTAATAGATTCTTCGTCGTAACTCATTCGCTCTTTGCTGTAAACATCCTCCTCACCAAAGAGGAAAAACCCCGATGTTTTTAGCGAAATAACAGACTTTAATCTAGCCTGCGAATAACTGTTATTACCCTTGAATCTAATCGAATCTATTGTTGTTTTAAAACCCTCGTCAATAGCATAAGTAAGATTGATACGCGTCGGAGAAATAGAATATTTCTTCACATTTACCACAACATTCAAATACCCTCTAGACGCATATGCTTCCTTTATTATGCGCACATCATCCTTTACAGTATATTCATCATATCCAAAAGAATCTCGAGAATGAATTAAAAGCCTTAAATTATCGTCTTTTAAATTATCATTTCCACTTAAAAAAAGATGATTGATAATTTGCTTCTCTACTAAATTTATAATTAGAACAGAATTTACAACATTGATTTTTACATTAGAAAAATATCCTATAGCATACAGATTCTTCACAGAAGAATCTAAATCTTCCTCAGAAAAAGATTTTCCAACAGTTATAGGAATATGAGATAAAATTATCTGTTTACTTACATTTACAGCACCACGAATCTTAATATCATTAACAACAAATGAATCTGATCCATAAACTACTGAAACGGCGAAAAAAACATATGAAAAAACAAAAAAACCTACCAAAGGTCTTGAAAAAGATCGTTTCAATAACTTGTGAAATCCACAAAAATATTTTGTCTTTCTATACACTTATTTCCCCTTAATCTCCACAAAACTATTTTTCTCTATCCGTGATATTTCATTTATAAGAAAGATACGAATCACCATAATAAGCCATAAATGTCATTACTAATCCCTAGAAACAATAAAAATAAAATAAACGAACATCCAATTTTTGTAATAAACCTCACAGTAGAAACTTTAAGAGGCTTACCTCTTATCATCTCAAAAAGAAAAATCATAAAATTTCCACCATCTAGAATAGGAATAGGCAACAAATTCATAAAACCCGTGACCCAAGAAAAAATAGCCAAGAATTCTATATAAGAATTAAAGCCATATTCAGCAAATTTTTTTGCAACCTTTGCTATCCCCACCGGCCCATGTATTGAGTGTACTTTCACGTCTCCTGAAAAGATATGAATCAATCCACTAAAAGATTTTATTGTGATTGAAATAACCTCATTCAAAGACCTTGAAAAGGATTGCAAGACTGTTCTATAGTGTAAATTGCCAGAATCAAACAAAATTCCAATCGTTGGAATTTTATGTTTCACGTTAAATTGATCAATAAAATCTTGCAGACGAGGCGTTACCTTTAATGTAATAATTCCAACATGCTCGCGTTGCAATACGAACTCTACCTCTCGCAACTGATTTTTCCTTATATAAAATGCTACATCTTCCGATGTCGAGACAGCTGTTCCGTCAAGAGACACTATACGATCTTTAACCTTAATACCAAAAATAGAAGCAGGAGTGCCCGGAAAAACTTTAAATACAACTGGATCTATTACAGCAGTATTATAGAAAAAAAACGCAAAAAACAAAATAGCCATCACATAATTTATGAATGGACCAGCCAACACAGTTACACTTTTTTTCCATAATGCAGAACAAACAAAAGAGCGCGGGTCTTTCTCATCTTCTGAAAAAGAAACGTATCCTCCCAAAGGAATATAAGAAATCTTCCAACGCGTACCAGAACGATCAGTTATTCCAAAAATCTCTGGTCCAAATCCGATAGAAAAAGACATTACTCTTATATTACACAAACGTGCTACTATATAATGTCCAAATTCATGTGCAAAAACGATAATTGAAATAGATCCTATATATAACAATAAATAATCTAACCCAAACATATTTACCTCTTACACCTCCTTACCAATCAATCATCTAATTGCACATTACATACTGACCATATTATATTTTATAAGGCCACCTATAGTTGCAGCCTATCTTCCCATAAAAGAAAAGACCGACATAAGCAAACAAGCAAAAATCAATCCATCAAACCTGTCCATTATACCACCATGCCCTGGTAAAAACCATCCTGATTGTTTAACACCGAAGTGCCTTTTAATATAGGACTCAAAAAAATCGCCTAATTGGCATGATATAGAAAGAATTAAGGAGAGAATACATGCTAATTGAAAACAATTATCATCTAATAAAGAAAAGAAAACTATACCAACACCAACCGCTCCTATCCCTCCACCAATAGACCCGGACCACGTCTTTTTAGGAGATATCTTAGGTGCTATTTTAGGACCACCTATAAAACGCCCAATAATATATGCAAAAACATCAGTCGCCCACACTACAGAAAAAACAAAAAGTACTATAAAAAGCCCCTCATCATTATCCCCGCGAAGATACGAGAGTGCTATTGATGGTAATACTGAATATATAATACCTAGCGAATGCCAAAAATGTCGTTTCTTTATAATTGAAACCATCCAATCTATAAAAAAATATAAAACCAAAAGAACAAAAGACGCCTTGAAAAACCCCGCAACTACCATAAAAAATATAATAAAAAAAGCGATACATCCGATAATTTTTTCACACAAACTTAAAGAAATTGAACTGGTAATATGCTCCCATTCATAATAAATACACAGACTCATCATGATCGCCCAAAGACGAAACCATATGCCGCCTATCAAAGATATCAAGATAAAACTACATGCAATCACAAATCCAGTGACAATTCTCAATCTTAGTTCTTGTGACATTTAAACAACACTTATCCCTTTCTTAGACAAACCACCAAATCGTCTATCACGAAGATTATATTGATTCACTGCATAAAAAAACAATTCTTGAGAAAAATCAGGCCAATATTCTTGTAAAAAGACAAACTCAGAATAAGCAGCTTGCCAAAGAAGAAAATCCGACAAGCGTTTTTCACCACCTGTACGAATAATAAGATCTAGGTCTGGAACATCCGATGTGTCTAAATATTTAGCAATTAAAGAACTATTTATATCATGCGAACATATACGGCCAGATTCTATATCCTTAAAAATATTTTTGACGGCACGAGCAATCTCTTCCCGCGAACTATAATTAAAAGCAATAAATAATTTTAATCCTGTATTAAACTGTGTCCGATCTTCAACTTCTTTCAATAAAGATAAAATATCATCCTTGAGGCCTACTCGGCTCCCAATAACACGGACTCTTACATTGTTTTCTTTAAAAACATCTAGTCCTTTTTTAATAAAAATTTTAGTTAATTTGACTAATTCATCAGTCTCTGAATCGGGCCTATACCAATTGTTGGTTGAAAAAGCAAAAACTGTAAGATTTTTAACACCTATCTCAGAAGCAAAAACCACTATCTCAATACATACTTCCATGCCTTTACGGTGCCCAACAGAACGCGGAAGACCCCGAGACAACGCCCACCGCCCATTACCATCCATAATAATACCAATATGATCGGGAGTTGACAAGGACGCCATATGAATAATAACCTAAAAAATCAAAATATTTCTAAAAATTCAAAAACGCATAATCTCCTGTTTTTTATCCTCAAACAAAGAGTCAATGCTTTGTATTGAGCTATCTGTAAATTTCTGAATCTCATGCTCTAAACTCGTCGCCATATCTTCACTAACTTTCCCAGATTTTTTAGATTTCTTTAAATGGTCCATACCATCACGACGGATATTGCGCACAGAAATTTTGCCTTTCTCAGCATAAGTTTGCGCTACTTTGACAAGAGCAAGACGCCTCTCTTCCGTAGTTTCAGGAACAGGTATCCGCAATACTTGCCCTTCAATAATTGGGTTAAACCCAAGATTAGATTCATGAATTCCACGATCTACGGATGCAACCATCTCCTTATCCCAAACAGAAACTACAAGCATGCGAGGTTCCAATACTGTCACATTAGCAACCTGATTTAGCGGAACTTGTGAACCATATGCCTCAACTTTTACTAAATCAAGCATTGCCGGAGAAACTCTCCCAGTACGCAAAGTCATCATATCTTTTTTTAGAAAATTAATAGCCTCACCCATACGACTCTTTATGCTTTCTAAATCAACTACTTGATCCATGCTTGCCTTTCATACAAATTACTAAAATTGAATTGAGAGGAGATCACCCCCCAGATATAACAGTACGGCTCCCTAACCCATGCAAAGCTTTAAAAACCCCTCCTATCCCGTGAATAGAGAATATAATGATTGGGATAGAAAAATCACGAGCTAAAACGATAGAAGCAAAATCCATCACCTTTAAATCTTTTTCAATAACTTGATCATAAGTCAAATTATCGAAACGCGTAGAAGAAGGATCTACGCGAGGATCCGAAGAATACACACCATCTACTTGTGTGCCCTTTAAAATCACATCCGCCCCTATCTCACTTGCCCGTAACGCCGCAGCTGAATCAGTTGTCAAACAAGCATTCCCAGTCCCCCCAGAAAATATGACTACTTTACCTTGTGAAAGATACGACACCGCATTTCGACACGAAAAGGTCTCGCAAATCTGAGGAATAAATACAGAAGACAAAACTACAGTTGGTACGTTAATTTTACGTAAAGCAAGATCTAAAGCCAAACCATTGATAACTGTAGATAACATCCCCATAGAGTCAACTATCGATCGTTCACACAACTGATCATTTTTAGAAACAACCTTGTTTCCTCTAAATATATTACCACCACCTACAACAATTCCGATTTCAATACCCCGCGCATGTACCTCAGCTATATCCTTGCATATCCGACTAATAGAATCCATGTCGATCCCAAATCCTGAGTTCCCAGCCAGAGCTTCACCTGAAACCTTCAAAAGAATACGCTTGTAAGAAAAACCAGACAATTATTGCTCTCTAACTAAAATTATAAAAACACATAGGAAACTCATTTTCTCTCTTAAATTATTGCTTTTCTTTATCACTTAAAACAAAATGCAACATACCAACAACCTCAATAGGATAACCAACTGACTTCTCAGATTCTTTTAAAAAATCTGATACAGTCTTAGAAGGCTCAATTACAAAATCTTGATCTAAAAGAACACATTCCTTAAAGAAACCCTTCATTTTTCCATCGACTATCTTTTCAACAATATTGCCCGACTTACCAGAATCAAGCGCTTCTGCCATATACCCAGCACGCTTACTAGCAACAACAGAAGAATCGAGCATTTGCACTGAAACTACAGAAGGAGAAGCCAACGCTACATGCAAAGCAATCTGCTCCCCGACAGAAGAAAGAGCCTCTTTATTCTCTATGGAAGACCGTAATGCCACAAGAACAGCAATTGCCCCCATATTCTCGGAAGGACAAGGATGAACATAAGATGAGATAACGCCCCCTGGAACACACAGGAGCGAAACACGTCGCAACTTAATACATTCCCCAGTAATAGAAATATGATTCTTAATTTTGTCTTCTACAGTCGTCCCACTATCATCAAATGGCGCCGCAAGAACACTTTCTACAGATCCATCGGTGGAAAGAGCAACAGTTGCAATTTGAGAAACAAGATCTCTGAAACCAGCATTTCGTGCCAAGCTATCAGTCTCAACATTAACCTCTACTATTACAGCCTTTTCATGCCCCTCACGAGCAATCCCTATAAGCCCCTCTAACGGGTTTTTCCCTGCCCTTTTTTGAGCATCTACAGAGCCTTTAGCGCGCAAAATTTCACTCGCCAACTCACTGTTACCCTGAGCTTCCAACAGTGCATTCTTACAATCCATAACCCCAGCACCAGTTTTCTCACGCAACTGTTTTACAGCAATAGCAGATATTTTACTCATTAAAAACACTTCCTCCAACACATATTCAAAGTATCATTCCACTAATTCAGGAACAACCGCAACCCCTGAATCATCCCCAAATACTGCTTTTTCAGAATTATTTACATCTTCTTCTGAATTAACTGTTACATCTTCTTCTGAATTAACTGTAGCATTATCTGTAGCATTATCTGAAGGCTTAACATCCCCACTTACACTCATATAACTATGCTGTCGTGCAATACCATCAATAGCCGCAGATGCCACAAGATCGCAAAACAATGCAATGGTTCGGGAAGAATCATCATTTCCTGGAATAACATAATCCACCAAATCAGGATCACTATTAGTATCAACTACTGCCACTATAGGTATACGCAAACTACGAGCCTCTGCAATAGCCAACTTTTCCCGATTAGTGTCTATGACAAACATCAAATCAGGCAATCCCCCCATATCACGAATACCATCTAAAGCTCTTTTGAGCTTGTCACGTTTACGTTCAATATTTAAGCGCTCTTTTTTGGTAAACCCATGATTTTCCTTGCCGAGAATTTCATCTAAATCCCGCAATGTCTGGATAGATTGAGAAACAGTTTTCCAATTAGTCATCATGCCGCCCAACCACTTAGAATTCACACAATACTGTGCAGAACGCTTAGCAGCCTCCATGACACAATCAGAAGCCTGAGGTTTTGTAGCAACAAATAAAACACGACCACCCCGTGCAACAGTATCAGAGATAACTTGTAAAGCCTTATTAAGCATAGGAACAGTCTGAGAAAGGTCTATAATGTGCGTCCCATTCCGCTCGCAAAAAATATAAGGAGCCATCTTTGGATTCCATAAAAAATTTCGATGACCAAATTGTACCCCGCTCTCTAAGAGCTGCTGTATAGTAAACTGTGGAAGAGCCATAATTAAAAAAATCCTTGTATATCCGGTTTATCCTCCGCAAAACGTGAATCACAATGCTAAAAACACCGTGCCACCGGAAAAGCTAACAACTAAATCAAAGCTGTTAACTCCGTATTTTCTGCGTGTGAAATGTCATAATCTATCTAAAAGTACACTCGACTCAATATAAAATCAAGATAAGACGTTGATGATATTAGATAAATTATGCCTACCATGTCCAAGATAATAAGTTAATGATATATAGTAGGTTAATTATGTCGCACCATGGCAATAAGTTGATGATATATGGTAGGTTAATTATGTCGCGCCAGGCAATAAGTTGATGATATTAGATAAATTATGTCAAAAAATATCGTAAAACAAATAAAACCTTTTTCTTTTCAGAAAGGGAATAAACTGTTATGATATTGAAAATTATCTCCATTGAGAGGATAAATCAGCATAAAGATAATAAAAAAGCACTCAAAAGATATGATAATCAGTTCGTTAACATCACACTAATCAAGGAACATACGTTTATGATAGAAAAATCTACAGTTAGCTATGATGATCAAAATATCTTCATGAAAATTATACGCAAGGAAGCAAACGCATGCCGAGTTTACGAAGACGATTTATTACTTGCTATAATGGACATTATGCCCCAAAATCCAGGACATGTTTTAGTTATTCCAAAAGATCGTATAAAAGATATTTTTGAAGTCCCTCTAGAAGTTCTTTCTCAAATGATCCTCGCTGTCAAAAAAATTGCGATAGCTTGCAAAAATGCCTTGCAAGCAGATGGAATTCAGATTTTGCAATTCAATGGACATGCTGCAGGACAAACAATTCCCCATTTGCATTTTCATGTTATTCCCTGTAAAAACGGAGATGATACCCTGAATACAAGTATCCACGTAGCACAAAAAACAGAAACTTTTCAAAATTTAGAAATTAGTGCAAAAAAAATTCGTAAAGAGCTTCAAAATGCTATAAAAACAGAATAGCAACTGGAATAATCTTCTGCTTTTTTAAGGATACCATTCAACTAATATTTCATGTCTTACGATACTTTACTACTAATTATAGGTCCTTCATGAACAACATCACCTTGCGTGCCTTAGAAAAGATTATTGACTCTTTTTTTGACGAGCATGACCCTAAAAATTATTTAATTCCAAAAGATGTAGAAGATGCCGTCCACTCTACCTTAAATTTACTAGATAAAGGGCTTATACGGGTTGCAGTACGTGATAATAATGGCCATTGGGAAACACAACAATGGATAAAAAAAGCTATTCTATTATCATTCCAAATTTATCCTACAGAAATAATTTCAAGCGGCAATGGATATTCTATATGGTGGGATAAAATACCTGCAAAATTTGCACAATGGACAAAAAAAGATTTTGAAAAAAACAACTTCCGAACAGTTCCTGGAACGATAGCTCGTCATTCAGCATATATCGCTTCTAGAGCGGTCTTGATGCCATCTTTTATCAATGTAGGAGCTTATATTGATGAAGGGACTATGATAGATACTTGGTCAACAATAGGATCATGCGCTCAAATTGGGAAAAATGTCCATATTTCCGGAGGAGTAGGAATAGGTGGTGTACTTGAACCAATACAAACAGGACCGACCATTATAGAAGACAACTGTTTCATTGGAGCTCGTTCCGAAATAGTAGAAGGATGCATCGTCCGCGAAGGATCTGTGCTTGGCATGGGAGTATTTATTGGAAAATCTACTAAAATTATAGATCGTAATACCGGAACAATTACTTATGGTGAGGTTCCCCCGTATTCTGTGGTTGTTCCAGGAAGTTATCCAAGCACAAATTGCACAGATAATCTAGTAAAGCCAAACCTTTATTGTGCAGTGATAATTAAAAAAGTAGATAAGCAAACTAGATCTAAAACCAGTATCAATGCACTGTTGCGTGATTATTTGTAATATTGAAACATTTTGATAAAATGACCCAAAATAGCGTAACACATCTTATTAAATTAATAGAATGCCCTTCAATCACTCCACAAGATGGAGAAGCAATTTCTATATTAATCAACACGTTAAAACCACTTGGTTTTAACGTTGAAGCAAAATATTTTCAAACAGAAAACACACTACCGGTTAGGAATCTTTATGCTCGTTTTGGCACAAAGGAACCTAATTTAATGTTCGCCGGACATGTCGACGTTGTTCCTCCTGGAAATTTAAATCTTTGGAAATATCCGCCTTTTTCAGCTACCATTGTAGAAGATAAAATCTATGGTCGCGGAGCTGTTGATATGAAAGGAGGCATTGCTTGCTTCATAGCAGCTGTTTCTCGATTTATTTCAAAATATAAAAATTTTGGATCTATCTCCCTCTTAATCACCGGAGATGAAGAAGGGCCCGCAATAAATGGCACAAAAAAGATGCTACCATGGCTCGAAAAAAAAGGAGAAAAATGGAATGCATGTATAGTAGGAGAGCCAACATGTAACAATTTACTCGGCGATACAATAAAAATAGGACGCCGAGGAAGCCTTACAGGAGAAATAATACTTAATGGGAAACAAGGACATACAGCATATCCACATCTAGCAGAAAATCCCATAAGAGGACTTATACCAGTATTATATCAATTAACTAATATAGAGTTTGATTCTGGAAGCGATAATTTCCCTCCAACAAATTTAGAAGTAACAACAATAGATGTAGGAAATTCCGAAAAAAATGTTATCCCCGCACAACTAAAAATGTCTTTTAATATCCGATTTAACGATTTATGGAATGAACAAACACTAATAGAAGAAGTTAAATCGCGTTTAATAAAAGGCATCCAAAACGTACCAAAACTATCTCATAGTGTAAGTTTTTCATCACCAATTTCCCCTGTTTTTTTAACACATGATCGAAAATTAACATCTGTATTAAGCAAAATCATCTACAATATAACTGGTATAACACCCCTATTATCTACTTCTGGAGGGACATCTGATGCACGCTTCATAAAAGATTATTGTCCTGTAATAGAATTTGGACTTGTAGGAAAAACGATACATGCCCCGAATGAAAACACATCTCTTCAAGACCTTGAAGATCTAACTTGTATATATGAAAATTTTCTACAAAATTGGTTCATAAATCCAGAACAGTAAAATTATACATCGTTCCCATATAGAAATAGCCAAAAATACTTTTTATAATAGAAAAATAAAGATAATTTTTTTATGCTTTTCTTGCCACCTATAACGCAAACACTTCATTAATTAAAACTACATCTTAGAACTTAAAATACGCTTTTTACGCCCACGCCCAAGACCCATATTCTTAGCAAGTTTCGAACGAGTAGTAGCATATTCCCTAGAAACCATCGGATAATCACTGGATAAGTTCCATTTAACACGATATTCATCAGGTGTCATATTATGATGTGTTTTAAGATGACGCTTCAAAGATTTAAACTGCATCCCATCTTCTAGACAATATAAACAACCATTTTCTATAGATTTTCTTATTGGCACTGCCGGCTTAAGCCTTTCAGGCTGAACACTATCCTGACAAGGCATGCAGGAAATTATACCCCTCAGAGCAGAATGTACATCTGTAATAAGACTTCTGATCTCAGCTATAGGTACAACATGATTACCCACATACGCAGAAACTATATTAGAAGTCAGTTCAAGAAATTTTTCAGAACTATCAAAAGTAGCATCATCATCCATATATACAATTTCCCTATCTTTTTGTATAGCAAGTATCTTCTCTACGTATGAAACGGCACAACACAAATAAAGGAAGACACACAATACATACTTAAATAAAAAGAAAAATACTTATTATATAACTAAAATTGTGAACCTATTACATAATGTTTAAATTAAAAACTTATATTAACAAAATACTTTTAGGCAAACACCCTAAAAATACTTTATGTAATGGGAAATATAATAGAATTATTAGTCTATAATTAGGCAAAAAAATAGTAATTATAACAAAATATTTTTAAAAAATCACTTATATACTCTTAATTTCTATAATAACCTCTACTTAATATATGCTTTTACTTTTTACTTCACAACATAATAAAAAAGCAGAACACCTCTACTGTATTACAGTTATTAAAATACACTTATATATTAAATCAAGAATTAATAATAACAAAAATACTACATTAAAATCTCAATAATAATAAAATTTTCTTTACGCTGACATAGATGAGCCTAATGAAAATATCAAAATTAAAATATTACTAATAATCAAACAATCGGCTTTCCTGTATTTTGATCAACAGCTTTCATAGATAATTTAATTTTTCCATGATCATCAAAATTTACCAGCTTAACCCATACAACATCACCTTCCTTGACCACATCGCTTGTCTTGGAAACTCTGTGTGCAGAAAGCTGTGATATATGTACAAGCCCATCA
Organism: Candidatus Liberibacter africanus PTSAPSY; assembly: GCF_001021085.1. Lineage (NCBI taxonomy): Bacteria > Pseudomonadati > Pseudomonadota > Alphaproteobacteria > Hyphomicrobiales > Rhizobiaceae > Liberibacter > Candidatus Liberibacter africanus. The sequence goes on from NZ_CP004021.1 coordinate 516,116, forward strand.
CGCGCACCACAAAAATGAACAAAAGCACCAAAATTCATAACTTTAACTACATGACCCTTATAAATCTTATTAACTTCTGGCACATCTATAATAGAGGAGATCATTTCACGAGCGGCCTCTATTGCTGCGGAAGACGAAGAGGCTATCTTGACAGTCCCGTCATCATCTATATCAACTTTTGCACCTGTCTGCTCAACTATACCACGGATAACTTTCCCCCCTATTCCAATAACATTACGTATTTGATCTTGGGGAACAGACATAATTTCAACACGTGGAGTAAATTCACCAAGTTGTAATCGGCTCTCTGACAAAACATCTGACATTTCATTAAGAATATGAAGACGTCCTGCCTTAGCCTGTTGCAAAGCCATCATCATGATTTTTTTAGGAACTCCCCCTATTTTTAAATCCATTTGCATTGCAGTAATACCAGAATCTGTTCCTGCAACTTTGAAATCCATATGACCAAAATGGTCTTCATCTCCAGATATATCAGATAAAATAACATACTGATCACCTTCTTTGACTAGCCCCATAGCTATTCCAGCAACTGGCTTGGACATAGGAACTCCAGCATCCATTAATGCTAATGATGCCCCACACACCGTTGCCATTGAAGAAGAACCATCTGATTCTGTTATTTCAGAGACTATCCGTAAAGTATAAGGAAACTGTGATGATTGTGGCAAAATAGGGTGAATAGCACGTCTTGCTAACCTACCATGACCAATTTCACGCCGATTAGGAGCTCCAACCCTTCCAACCTCTCCTACAGAAAAAGGGAAAAAGTTATAGTGCATCATAAAATCATTTTTCTTTGTTCCAGCCAAAGAATCGACATATTGCTCGTCCTCTTTGGTTCCAAGAGTAACAACCACTATTGCCTGAGTATGCCCACGAGAGAAACAAGACGAGCCATGTGTCCGCTGTAGAATACCTACCTGTGCACTAATATCACGAACCCTCTCGACATCACGACCATCCATACGAACTTTTGTTTTCAAAATTTCTGCACGAATAATCTTAGCCTGCGTATCTTCAAATACAGAAACAACTTCTCTTTCGCTCCAAGAAGAATTTTCACCACTAAAACAAGAAATCACTTTTTCTTTAAGGTTACTAATTGATTCAGAACGCACAGATTTATCAGAAGAAAAACAAGAAACCCGAAGATCTTTCTCAACCATCTGAAAAACTTCTCGTTCTAATTCCGAAAAATCTTTCGAATCTACAATTATCGGATCTTTTGCACACTTCTTTGCAAGATCGGAAATAGCTTCAATAACAGGTTTACACGCATCATGTCCAAACATGATGGCATCAAACACCACTTCTTCTGACAATTGGTTGGACTCTAATTCAACCATAAGAACAGCATCTTCGGTGCCAGAAAAAAAAAGATCAAGAGATCCCTTCTCTCCATCCAAAGGTGGATTCAAAACATATTTCTCATTGATATAATCCACTTGCGCACCTACCACAGGACCCGCAAATGGCAATCCAGACAACATTAATGCAGCAGATGCCGCAATCATACTCACAACATGAGAATCATTTTCCAAATCATGTTGCATAACATTAATTATTAGCTGCGTCTCGTTTTTATAATTTTTTGGAAACAATGGTCTAATAGAACGATCAATCATACGTGAAACCAAAATCTCGTGCTCAGTAGAGCGAGATTCACGCCTTAAATATCCTCCTGGAATTTTACCAACAGCATACGACCGTTCTTGATAATTAACAGTGAAAGGGAAAAAGTCTTGGTCCTCTTTAATAGATCTATCGAAAACAACAGTAGCTAAAACAACCGTTTCTCCATAGGTTGCCAGAACAGCTCCATCAGCATTTCGTGCAATCTTACCGGTTTCCAACTTAAGTGGACGCCCAGCCCACTCAATTTCAACTGTATGCACATCGCACATATTACACATCCCTAATTATAAAAAACCCATCAGAACAACATGCTTGTTAAAGCAAGATGGGGAAAAATCTAAATAATCTCATTGAGACATTAATACACATTAATAAGATGTATTAAATGCACTCATCCTTGATACAAAACACTATCCAAACCCGATACAATAACGAAAGGATATCAATTATCGCCGAAGCCCCAAACTGCTAACTAATTTTTTATATCTCTCTACATCTTTTCTTTCAAGATATTTTAAAAGAGAATTTCTTAAAGCAATTAATTTACTAAGCCCTATTTTAGAATTTACATCTTTTTTAGCATTTTTAAAATGCTTTGTAAGATTCGCTATTCTTTCGCAACAAACCGCAATCTGTACTTCTGGAGAACCAGTATCTTTCTCTGATGAAGCATACTCCTGTATAAGTTCTCTTTTGCGCTTCAAAGTTATTGACATAAACACCTCTTTTTTATTGAATTAAAATCTCTCTGCTTTCTGTAAAACAAAAATCAGAGACAAACTAATGAATCTTTCTGACATACATTTTAATTGAAAAAAAACATATCAAACACCAATCTTCAAGCCCCATTACATCCCATCGGCTATTTTTTGCGAACACATCAATGCATCAAGTTTCCAATAATTCTGCAACGACGTATCATATCGAAATCGAAATTCTGGAACATATCTTAGCGTCCTAAGAGATCGACTCACACGACATCGAATAAATTTAGTATTGCGATTTAAAGCAGAAATAGTCATATCAGAAGAAACATCTGGAGGCAAGGAAACATATACCGTAGCAACTTTCAAATCCGCCGACATACATACTTCTGAAATAGATATAACGTCCCTATTAATTAAAGGGTCTTGGAACTCATTTTTGAATATAACCCACATCAAGGCAGAGCGAACTTCCTCTCCAACACGTAACGCCCGCCTAGAAGGGCTTGAACCCCTATTTTTCAAAGCCAAAAATCCCCACAACACCCAAAATGCTATAAATACAACAAAAAATTATCATAAAGAACGCTTAACATGCTCTATACTAAAGCATTCAATTGTATCTCCAACTTGTATATTATCATAATTATCAAAAGCCATACCACAATCTTGCCCCATGTGAACTTCTGAAACTTCATCTTTAAAACGCTTAAGTGTTTTAAGCTTTCCCTCATACATTACATTACCATCACGTATAAGACGCACACCTGATCCACGTTCAACCTTACCTTCAACCACTTTACAACCAGCTACATTTCCTAACTTAGTTACAGAAAAAACTTCTAATACCTCAGCATTACCCAAGAACGTTTCTCTAATTTCTGGTGACAACAATCCTGACATAGAATCTTTTATTGAATCAATAAGATCATAAATGACATTATAATAAAGTATATTTATTCCATCCCTTGCAGCAAGAGCTCGCGCTTGAGAACTTGCGCGAATATTAAAACCAAAAATGACAGCACCAGACGCTTTGGCTAATGACACATCAGTTTCATTAATCGCCCCAACACTAGAATGCACAATTGAAACACAAACTTCACTGTTATTGAATCCACCTAAAGAATCAACAATAGCCTCCACAGAACCCTGAACATCACCCTTTATAATAACAGAAAATTCTTTTATTTTAGACGATATATTCGCATTTCTTACAAATTTCTCCAAAGGACTACGCGAACCCAATCTACGCGCCATAGACTTATTCCTTGCTATACGCTGCCTATACTGCGCAACCTCTCGTGCACGACTTTCACTATCAATAACTACAAATTTATCTCCAGCCATTGGCATACCTTGAAGACCAAGAACCTCAACCGGCATAGACGGCACAGCTTTCAAAACACTATGCCCCTTATCATCAAATAACGCTCTAATCTTTCCCCATTGATCCCCGACAACCAAGATATCACCTTTGTTTAATGTCCCTTTTTGAACTAAAACAGTAATAATTGGCCCTCTACCTCGATCAATCTTTCCTTCAACAACTATTCCTTCTGCCTTACGATTGATGCTAGTTCTAAGATTCAGCATTTCTGCCTGCAAAAGAATGGAGGAAAGCAATTTATCTAAATTAAGATTGTTTTTAGCAGAAATCTCAACATCCAGAACTTCTCCACCCATACTTTCAACAAAAACATCATATTTTAATAAATTCATCCGAACTTTTTGTACATCTGCACCTAGTTTATCAATCTTATTAATAGCAACAATAATCGAAACATCAGAGGCTTTAGCATGATTAATGGATTCAATTGCCTGAGGCATTATTTCCTCATCCGCAGCTAAGACAAGAACAGCAATATCTGTAACACGTGCACCACGAGCGCGCATTCCATGAAAAGCCGCATGCCCTGGGGTATCAAGAAAGGTAATGTTTTTTCCCTGATAATTAACTTGATACGCACCTATATGCTGAGTTATCCCTCCTATCTCACCTTTAGCAACACTAGCATTGCGTATAGCATCAAGAAGAGATGTCTTACCATGATCCACATGGCCCATAATTGCCACAACAGGAGGACGAATCTCTAAATCATCTGCACTATCCGAAATATCAAAAATACCTAATTCAACATCCGAATCCAAAACACGCTTAACAACATGCCCAAATTCACTGGCGATTATCTCAGCTAGATCAGCATCTATGACATCCCCAGGCTTCATGATCTGCCCTTCTTTCATCAAAAATTTTATCACATCCGCAGAACGTTCTGACATACGTTGAGACAATTCTTGTATTGTAATAGTTTCAGGAACGATGATATCCCGATAAATCTTTTCCCTCTTTTCTTGCTTTTGATTGCGACGGAATTTCTCTTGTCGACGACGCATTGCTGAAAGAGATCTTCCGCGAGACCCCCCCCTTTCTTCATCAACATCATCCACAGTGGCAATCTTAATTTTCTTGTATTTTTTATCTTCATCTCCAACTTTATTCCGCGAAGTAGGCTTGGATGAATGAACGGAAGCATGCTTATTGCTCGCTCCTCCTTTAGATTTACCACGACTACTACTTATATCATCTGAGGATTTTCGTGATTTGTTATTAACAAGAACGGAATCAATCGAATCCGAAGAATCACTGTCGATAACATCATGCAAAGGAACAACCGAAGACTTCTCCACATTGGCATCTACAACTTCAATACTTTGCTGATCTTCAGAAGAAACTTCTGTTTTACATAAAATATTTTCAGGAGATTGGTCATTATCACACTCTATAGGAGTCTCAAGGTTTTTTGAAAGCTGTTCAAGTGATTGTTGTTCCAACTTAATCCGCGTTTCTTCATCACGCACTTGTGCCTCATGAAGCGCACGACGACGACTTTCTAGCTCCTCTTGCGAAAGGCCCCCAAAAGAAGAATCACTTCTTTGCGCAGATTTCTTTTCAGAATTAGACGCCCCTAGAAAATTTTTTTTATCTTTTGCCTGCAATAAATCTTTCGAATTATCAGAAGAAGAATCTATAACCCGAGAATCCGTCCTAAAAACAGATACTTTTTCTTTACCCTGAAGATAGGAACGACGCTTCCGTGTCTCCACTACAACAGATCTAGCACGACCTTGATTCGCACCCTTATTTTGCAATGACGCATGACCAACGCCCAGCGATGATGTTTTGAGCGTTAAAGTCCTTTTCTCCACCACACTTGATTTCTTATCATCTTTATTATCTGTCATAAGCCTCTAATCCACCGCGGAGAAAAATAAAAATTAACCCCTTACACACACTGTAAACCTCTACTAATCAGCCTCAATATACAAACACCTTATCAATACTGAATAAAAAACATATGTATATTTCTATACCTTATACCATCAACTATCAAGCTCTCGGAATAACTGCAAGTAAGCTTTAAATACACAAACACATATTGATCTACTTCGCCCATTAAAAAAACAAAAAATTAATGAATGTTAATCAACATCTTGACTTTCCGCATTCAAAACCTCTTCTTTCTCAATCCAACCCATCCTATATCGAGCATAGAGAATCATGCTTTCAACTTGATCTTTTGAAAGACCTAAACTTGATAACAAACCATCAAATTTTTCAATATTACCATTCTTATTCTCAATCCAACCCAACAAATCATCCACAGAACAACCTGCCAAATCCTCCATAGTTTTAATTCCATTTTCTCCAAGAGCCAATTTTATTTTAGAGTCCATGCCAGGAACATCACATAATTCCTCCGAAACGCCCAGGTCTTTGATTTTATTTTGGAGAGTAGCATCTAAACCATCAAGATATTCTTGCGCTCTTCCCTGTATTTCAACGGCCGTTTCCTCGTCAAATCCCTCAATAGAAGCAATCTCTTTAACCTTCACACATACTAATTCTTCAATATCAGAAAAACCTTCCGCCACAAGAAGATTCGCTATCATTTCATCAACATTAATAGCTTTCATGAAAAACTGAGTACGTTCATTGAAATCTTTTTGACGATTAGCAGAATCTTCCTCTTCAGTGATAATATCTATTGCCCAACCTGTTAACTGTGAAGCCAGACGTACATTTTGTCCGCGACGACCAATCGCCAGAGAGAGCTGTTCTTTCGGAACAATGACTTCAATACGACCAACATCTTCATCCAATACTACTTTTGTCACGACAGCTGGACGCAACGAATTAATTACAAATGTTGCAGGATCCGGCGACCAAACAACTATATCAATTTTCTCATCTCTTAACTCTCCCACAACAGCCTGAACACGCGACCCACGCATTCCGACGCAAGCTCCAATAGGATCAATAGAAGAATCACTAGAAAAAACGGCTAATTTTGCACGAGAACCAGGATCACGTGAAACCGCCTTTACCTGAACAATTCCATTACAAATCTCCGGAACCTCCATATGGAATAACTTTACCATAAACTGCGGATGCGTACGAGATAATAGAACCTGGGGCCCCCTTTGTTCACGCCTTACATCGTATATATAACTTCTTACACGATCTCCTGGGCGCATGTTCTCCCGCGGAATTGTCTCCCCACGGCGAATTACACCATCTGAATTTCCAAGATCAACAATCACGTTACCATATTCAACACGCTTAACCGTACCGCTAACAATCCCCCCGACCTTATCTTTAAAATCAAGATATTGACGATCGCGCTCAGCTTCACGTACTTTTTGGATAATTACCTGTTTGGCAGATTGAACAGCAACACGACCAAAACCTACTGGCGGAAGAGGCTCAGAGATAGTTCCCCCTATATCAGCATCTGGATAGCGATCACGAGCTACCTGCAGTGAAATTTGACAGGCATAATTTTCAACTTCTTCTACTACTTCCAATATACGATACAAGGAAATATCCCCAGTTTCTGGATTAATTTCAACTCGAATATCAGAGGCTGTTCCATAAAGAGAGCGCGCAGCTTTCTGGATGGACTCCGCCATAACCGAAAGCACTACACCCCGATCTATTGATTTTTCACAAGCAACAGCATCTGCAATTTGCAAAAGCTCAAGTCTGTTTGTGGAAACCGTCATACAAATCTCCTTAATTCCTCACAATCCAGCATAACTCGCATCAGCTATTCAAGGAAGCACCTAGCAATTTATCAGTAACAACAAGTCTTGCAGAAAGAAGCGAATCAAATGGCACCGCAATCTGCAATTCATCTGTATTTTTCCCCTCTTTATCAAGGAAGAATACATCCTCATTAATCCCTACAATTTTCCCAATCAATTTTTTCTTTTCCCCGGAATCTGACATAATTTCACACGATACAACGTGATCATTCCACCGTAAAAAATCAGATTTCCTCACCATCGGACGATCAATCCCAGGAGAAGAAACCTCTAATTGATACTGCCCTTCTATTATATTCTCCACCTCAATAATAGGGGATAGAGCCCTAGACAATTCTTCACAATCGCGCAATGTCATACTCCCATCATCGCGCTCTACAAAAATCTGCAATGACAGCTTTTTTTCTCCTACAAGAGATACCTGTACAATCCTAAAGCCCATTTCTTCGACAATAGGCTGAATCAAAGCAGATATATCGCGACCTAATCCTACGTCTCCAAAAATCCTTGACTCATATTTGCTATAAAAAACATCTGCACTTTCCAAAGACTACCCTCACTATACCCACCCATAAAAAACAAAACGGCGAGTAATCATGCCGCCGCTGACTTATGAAATAACACTAAAATAGTAATGCTCTCATGTCTAAATTGTCAATACTAATTACTATATATATACCATGCTATAAAAACTTGCAAATCAGCATTTTACACAATAAATCACCAGTTTCAAAGACACCTACTTAATTCAAAAACATCCCAATAGCATTAATTGCTAAAAATATTATTTCTTGATATAATATACCCCTTTAATAACAAAACGAACATACAGAAAGAAAACAAATATCATTGATGAAATCGATGATAAAATAACCGCCAGCAACGGCTGCAAACCTTGAAAGGTTCGCAATAACTGCGTATACAAAGCGTAATTTAAAACAGAAAATATAAAATACATAATCACATAACGAATTGTCTCAAGAAAAGACTTGCGCCGTAATTTAAGCAATACAAATAAACGATTTGGCTTCCAAGACACCAAAAAGGCTATAGCGATAGAAAACAGACGATTGTAAAAAGGATCCATTCTACATTTAGTCAATATAATAAATCCAATTACATCTATAAAAAAAAAATAAAAATATTAAAAATAAAAGCAACACACTGTTTCATAACAATCTTTCAATGAACTTTGTCTAATTTAGACTTATATACTTTTAAATCTACTTAAAATCATTTACAATACTTATACACAAAATACAAATCCCCTAAAAATGAGATTAAGTGTATGTCAAAGCTATTTAATATGGCATCTATCACGCCTTTAAAGCAATGATCATTACTTTAACAATAGATTTTTAAAACAATTAAACCGCTAGAAAATTATGGATTATTTTTTAAAAAAAAGCATCTTACACCCCCAAGAATACTCTGTGTCAGAACTATCTTACCGTCTAAAGCACACAATTGAATCAAACTTTCCTTACATATCTGTGCGAGGAGAAATATCTGGCTATAGAGGAGTTCACTCATCAGGACATGCGTATTTTTCCCTAAAAGATAACCAGTCACGCATTGACGCTGTCATTTGGAAAAGAACACTCAATAAAATGGAGTTTTTACCAGAAGAGGGAATTGAGTTCCTTTCTTTAGGGAAGATAACTACTTTCCCAGGTTCCTCCAAGTATCAAATAATCATAGAATCCTTGACCCCATCTGGCTCAGGCGCATTTATGGCCACTTTAGAGAAAAGAAAGAAAAAACTCTCCGAAGAAGGGCTTTTCTCCGACAAACACAAAAAAACTATACCATCTATCCCTAAAGTAATCGCAGTAATAACATCTCCAACCGGAGCAGTAATCCGTGATATTTTACAAAGAATTTCCTGCAGATTTCCTTTGCGAGTGATTGTTTTTCCGGTTAAAGTACAAGGAGAAGAATGCCCTAAAGAAATTATCAATGCAATTATTCAACTAAACACTTTAAAAAATGGGGATAATTGCCCTAGACCAGACATTATCATCCTTGCCCGTGGCGGCGGTAGCATAGAGGATCTCTGGCACTTTAACGACGAAATGGTTGTCCGAACTATAGTAAATAGTTCTATTCCTATCATATCAGCTATTGGACATGAAACAGATTGGACATTAGCCGATTATGCCGCAGATTTACGAGCCCCCACCCCAACAGGAGCCGCAGAAATTGCCACCCCTGTAAAAGAGCATTTACTAACATCTCTAATGAAGATTGAAACGAGATTGGATAGCACAAGCACTCGATTCATAAAACAACAAATAAATACTCTAAATTCTTTGCTAAAAACTCTTTTAAATACTGACCAAATCCTTGCTTGTCCACGCTATAGAATAGATAGATTATCCCGTGAATTAGACCATAATCTTAAAAGTATAATTTTCCGCAAATATCGCAATTTTTATACTATGAACAACAGAATACACTCGGAATCTCCTACACAAATCATTCAAAAAAATCGTCATAACATCATAAAAAAACAACAATGCATCGAACATACAATTACACAAAACCTACGTTTTATCTCTCTGAAAAAAAAAGAAAAAATCGCAATCCTTCGTATGCTATTGGAGCAAACAATTAATCGTATATCATCCTTTCATATACACATACAAAAGATGATTAACCGTATTGAATTGGCGCTATCGTATAAAATAAAAAATTGCCAAACATCTGCTTCAATAACCACACAAATTTTGCAATCTCTCTCTTATAAAAATACCCTAAAACGAGGATACTCCTCCATTCGAGACCACAACAACAACTTTATTTCCAGAAAAAAACACCTATCCACCGACACAAGAATCCTTATTGATTTTTTTGATGGACAAGCAAATGCTATTATAATCAATAAAAACCATCCTATTACGAAGGAATCGCCCACAAAGAAATTTACTATCCTCAAAGACACAAAGGAACGTCAAGGAAAATTATTTTAAAAAATCCACTCTCCTCCCCTCATGACAGGCACAAGGGCACCATTTTTTGTAAAACCATCAACATCCATATCTCCAGAACCAATCATCCAGTCAACGTGAGCTATGCTTGAATTACCACCTTGTTCTTCCACCCAATTACCTGACGCATTCGCAGGTTTTTTTAAACATTTAGAATAACATTGTCCAAAAGCTATATGCGAAGCGGCATTCTCATCAAATAAAGTATCATAAAACAACGTATCCATCTTAGACAGGATGGAAGAGTGCGGAACTAAAGCCACTTCTCCGAGTCTACGCGCACCTTCATCAATATCAAAAATTTTATTCAACATCTCTTCCCCCTTTGAAGCAGAGGCTTCAACGACATGCCCTTTCTCAAAGCGCACCCTAATATCGTCAATCAAAACACCTTGATATACGAGCGGCTTAGTACTTGTTACATATCCATCTACTTTTTTTGCATGGGGAGTAGTGAATACTTCTTCTGTAGGAATATTAGGGTTACAAATGACCCCATTCTGCGCAACAGAAGATCCAGCTGACCACTGATGCCCATCCGCCAAACCAACCTTTAAAGACGTATTAGGTCCTGAAAAACGAATTTCCGCGAAATCCTTCTGGTTTAACCATTGAGCCTTTTGATGAAGAAAGTTATTGTGTTCCGCCCAAGCAGCTATAGGATCAACGCAATTAGCTCGGGAAACAGCAAAAATGGTGTTTGCAAGTTTTGCCACGGCTATTGGAACAGGATAATTCGGATACACAATTTTTGCCCATTCACAACTTGGATAAGGAACGATACTCCAATTAATATCAAAATTAGAAATCCTCTCTAAAGCCGGCTTGTACGCCTTTAAATACGCTTGATTAACTCGACTTATTTTGTCGGGATCTTCATTAATAAGCAACAAAGGATCATCCCCAGAAATACTCAACAAAGCAGTATTACTAGAATAAGCCTTTGCAAGCCCTTCACAAAACCAATCCGCCGCCGTATCGAAAACATAATCAGCTCCGTATTTATACCGCATAAGGGTAGATTCGTTATCCTTATAAAAAACACTCACCAAACCTGCTCCCAAGATATAAGCATGTTTAGTAATTAATCTCACTAGAGGTAATGCGCCAACCGGAGCCATCAATATGAGATGCTGTCCTTCTTGAATATGCACACCAACTTGTAATGCAACTTTTGCGAGTTTTTCTAGTTGTAATAATTCTACGTGCGTTACAGACGAAATCCCATTTTCCATAAAAGCCTCTTCACTTAATAATAAATGCACCATACCCAAAATAAACAATTTTACAGTAAGTTGCCTTGAAATCCAATATTGATCATAATATTACAAAACTAAAATAAATTGCAATGTTACATGGTCCAGTATATACACTAAGCAACAGAATGGCAGTTTCTTCCTGTGATTGAGAGATTTTTCTTCTTCATCAATCAGTGCGAGTGCGAATAAAATGTTGCGGAGTATTACATAAATGAAGGTTATGCGGAATTTTTTTACAGTATGCGCATCAACATTAGGAAGCCGTAGCCTTGGATTTATACGTGAAACCCTGATTGCCGCAACTCTTGGCATAGGAAGGGTGTCAGATGTTTTTTACATAGCGTTTCATCTCCCTTTTCTCTTTCGCCGGCTAGCCGCTGAAGGCGTTTTTCATAATTCTTTTATTCCAATGTTTTCTCACGAAAAAGAAAAACGTGGATCTGAAGGCGCTCAGCGCCTGTCATCTGAAGTTTTTAGCGTTTTAATCCTTGGCCTCGTAGTTTTTAGCATTTTCATAGAAATCATACTACCATTACTCGTCCGCTTTGTATTAGCTCCAGGATTTGCTTATCAATCAGACATGTACTTTTTAACAATAAAATTATCTAGGGTGATGTTTCCGAGCATAATTTTCATGTCACTTGCCTCATTAATTACAGGTATATTCTTTGCGTTGAAACACTATTTTATTGCGTCTATAAATCCGATAGTTCTTAATACAGGTCCAATTTTTATATTAATATACGCAAAGTGGTATAATTTTGCTCCACATGAGACGGCATACATGTTGGCTTGGGGAGTATTATTGACCTGTGTTGTTCACTTATGGATTGTTTTTGTTTATGCAAAAAAATATAAAGTTAGGCCATACCTTCAATACCCTCAATTGACGCACAATGTTAAAAAATTTTTAAAACTGACATTTCCTCTTATTATAACAGGTGGTATTATTCAAATAAACAATATCGTAGGACGGGCTATATCCTCTAGCAGCATAGGAATGGTTTCAGCCCTTCAATATGCAGAAAGAGTATATTTACTGCCAGTAGGAGTTATTGGCGGGGCTATGACGCTTGCAATATTGCCAGAACTATCTCGTTCTATGAAGTCAGGAAACAAAAAAGAAATCTTTGAAATTCAAAATCAAGCAATTGAATGTATTTCTTTTTTCACCATTCCTGCTGCTATTATTTTATTTATGTTCTCAAAAGAAATTATACAAATACTCTATGAAAGAGGATCGTTTTCTGTTCAAAACACCCTTCTTGTATCCTCAATTTTATCTATTTACAGCATAGGCATTCCAGGATTTATACTAGCGAGAAATCTTCAAACAGCATTTTATGCTCAAAGTGATATGACAAGCCCTATGAAATTCACTTTAATCGCAATTCTTATCAATTTTACAATAGCGATAACGTCATTTCCGTTTATTGGAGGATACGGGATTGCTTTTGCAGAAGTTTCTTCAGGATGGGTAAACACAGTTTGTTTAGCTGTCACTCTTTGGAAACGTCAGCAAATAAATTTATCCCCCAAAACCATTTATAGAATTTTATCAATTTTTCTATCATCTGGATTGATGGTAATATTTATCATGTTATTTAAGCCTTATTTCCATAACAATATTATGACAGAGCAAACGTTTTTTAATCAGTTTACAAAACTAATATTCATATTATCATGTGCATTTTCAGTCTATTTATGTGCAATTCTTCTCTTTATTGGAAAAGATTTTTTATCTTTATTAAGAAAAGCAATCAAAAAGTGATCCGAAAAATAACCTTGAATTGATCTTCAAATTTATTTGACGATAGATCATGCCGTGAAAACATAATTCTATTATTGGAGGAATATTATGAATCCGTCTTATAATTTACTAGTATCCGGGATTCAGCCAACTGGAGAATTACATCTTGGTAATTACTTAGGTATGACTCAAACAATAGTTAATAGACAGAAAATTTGCGATTGGAAAGGAATATACTTCGTAGCAGATCTACATGCGATTACCACTAAAGTCGCCCATGAAAACTTGGCATATCAGTCACATTTAGTCGCTGCTTCATTCTTAGCAGCAGGAATTGATCCGTCACGCAACATTATATTCAAACAATCTTCTGTTTCTGAACATAGTGAATTAGCTTGGATTTTGAGTTGTGTTGCACGCATGGGATGGATGAATAACATGATTCAATTCAAGGAAAAAAGTGGCGACAACAGTGAAACATCCTCACTTGGACTATACGCTTATCCCGCTTTGATGGCAGCAGATATATTGTTATATCGCGCCACTCACGTACCTGTAGGAGAAGATCAAAGACAACATCTTGAACTCACTCGTCTTATAGCGCAAAGGTTTAACACAGATTTTAAAGATAAAATAAAAAAAGTTTATAAAAAATATGATAAAGAAGAACAATTTAGCAATGGCTTCTTCCCTATTATTGAAGGTTTAATAGAAAGCTCTACATCTCGAATTAAATCTTTAAAGAATGCATCTAAAAAGATGTCTAAATCGGATTCTTCTGATTACTCACGTATTAACTTACTAGATAATGCAGATATCATTGCAAAAAAGATCCAAAAAGCTAAAACTGATTGTGATGTATTGCCCACAGAAGTTTGTGCACTAGAAAACAGACTCGAAGCAAAAAATCTTGTGAAAATTTTCGCAGCAGTTAGACACATCAAACAAGAAGATGTCCTCAAACAATTTGCAGGGAAATATTTTTCTCATTTCAAATTAGCATTAGCTGATGCCATCATAGAAGAAATTACACCTATATCTAAAAAAATTCATCATCTATTAGAAGAGAAAAATTATCTTGATACTATTTTAGTTGAAGGATCAAATCGTGCTCGTTGTATTGCTCAAGAAACCATGAAATATGTTCGTGAAATAGTTGGATTATCTCATTGAAAATTATATAATTCAACTACGAAGAAATATTGTACTCACATTTTATAAAAGTATAATCTTGCTCGAGAGATCTGATCTATATACTCATCATCAACTAAAATTTAATTTCCCTGAAAACACATTAAAAAAATTAAAATGCAACATTTAACTGTATTTTTTCGATACCTTGTAAAATAAACACTTTCGAATATAATCGATAAATATCGTTTTGTTTGTTTGAAAAACAAGGTTTGATAGGATCATCCAAATATGAAATTATTTCTTGATTTTTTAATAATATGATTCATATTTTATTGTGTTACCCTTTAAATCAAAAATTTTTTGTAATATACAAAAATATTTCCTATATGTAACGAGTTGAAATTGGCTGTTTATACCCATCCTCCTCAAAAAGAAATCAAGCGTTTCATAAAAGAATACGCAATAGGACAGTTAAGTTCAATTAAACCTATCCTTCATGGGATAGATAATTCTAATTTTATCATTCACACTTCTGTTGGAACTTATATTCTTACTATCTATGAAAAACGTATAAATGAAAAAGATCTACCTTTTTTTATTGAATTATTAAAATATATTTCTCGGAATAAATTACCGTGCCCTCTTCCTATCCCTCGAAATGATGGGAAAATTTATGGCTTTCTCTCTAACAAGCCAGCTAATATTTTTTCTTTTATCAAAGGCAACACATTAACCCATATTTCTGAAACACATTGTGAAGAAGTTGGAAGTATGCTCGCTTGCATGCATCAAAAAACGAAGGATTTTCATCTGTATAGAAAAAACAATCTATCTCTCCCTGATTTTAAAGTTTTATGGGAGAAATGTTCCCCTAAGGTAGATAAAGATTTAAAAAAGGAAATAGATCATGAATTATATTTTCTAAAAGAATCTTGGCCTCATAATTTACCAACTGGCATTATTCATGCAGATTTATTTCCAGACAACGTACTATTTTATAAAAATAAAATCATGGGATTGATTGATTTCTACTTCTCCTGCTATGATTCATTTATGTATGATCTTTCTGTTTGTATCAATGCTTGGTGTTTTAATGAAAACAATACTTATAATCCATCTAGAGGATTTTCTTTTTTGAACGGATACAATAAAATACGTAATATTTCAGAAAATGAACTACAATCACTTCCTACTCTTTTACGCGGAGCAGCATTACGTTTCTTTTTAACACGGCTTTATGATAGCCAAAATATGCCATTTAATGCTCTTGTAATTACAAAAGATCCCATGGAATATGTCCGCAAAATACGATTTCATAAAAAAATGTCCTCTATATCACAATATGGATTATAAAAATTTGAAAGAAATTAGAGCATATACTGATGGTGCTTGCTCTGGGAACCCAGGGCCTGGAGGGTGGGGGGTATTATTACAATACCAAGGAAAAGAAAAAACTCTTTCCGGTAGAGAACGAGAAACAACTAATAATCGAATGGAGCTAATGGCTGCAATTAAAGCACTAACCTCTCTTAAGTATCCTTGTAAAGTTTTTTTATATACAGACAGTTCTTATGTCCATAAAGGATTTTCGCAATGGATAGAGAAATGGGAGAAAAATGGTTGGAAAACTTCTGATAACAAACCTGTAAAAAATGCAGATCTCTGGATGGAATTGATAGAAGCCTCAAAAAAACACGTAGTTAATTTGTATTGGATAAAAGGTCATGCAGGAAATAAAGAAAATGAAAGGGTCGACCAAATAGCACGAACCGCTGCTCTTTCTCTTAAAAATAACATGTGATTTTCTCTTTTCATAAGAAAAAATATTGAAACATAGAAATTACAAGTGAACCTACCAAAAACCATGGCAATCCTATTCCTATGAAATCATCCTTTTACAAATATCTAACTACACAAACTTTAAAAAGAGCACACCGTAGAAATAAATGCGCCCCCAAAAGTATTTTTCTAACATTCTTCCATAGAAGATACTAATATTTCTCGTTTACCAGTGCTACTAGCAGGACCTATAACCCCTTTCTCCTCCATTATTTCGACAATAGATGCAGCACGATTATATCCAATTCCTAATCGACGCTGTATATAAGATATAGAGGCTTTATTGTCCCGCAATACAATATCTACAGCCTGTTTATATAAATCATCCGATGCAGAAGAGTTCTCCGAAAATCCTATCTCCTGCTTTAACACCATTTTTTCTTTTATATCAATATACTGAGCTTCTTCCTGTTTTTTAAGGTGTGACACAACTTTTTCAACTTCAATATCTGAAACAAAAGGACCATGTATCCGTTGAACACGTCCACCTCCTGTCATATAAAGCATATCACCTTGTCCTAAAAGCTGCTCTGCCCCTTGTTCCCCTAAAATAGTACGACTATCAATTTTTGAAGATACTTGAAAAGAAATTCTCGTAGGGAAATTAGCCTTAATAGTGCCAGTAATAACATCTACTGAAGGCCTTTGTGTCGCCATAATTACGTGAATTCCTGATGCACGAGCCATCTGAGCTAAACGTTGTACAGCGCTTTCTATATCTTTTCTCGCAACCATCATTAGATCAGCCATTTCGTCTATTACAACTACGATATATGGCATATGTTGCAAATCAAACTGTTCTGTTTCGTAAACAGCCTCACCTGTCTTTCGATCAAAACCCGTCTGCACTGTACGATTGAATTCTTTCCCTGCTTTACGATATCGCTCAACTTTGAGATTGAAACCATCAATATTTCGCACACCTATTTTAGACATTTTCTGATATCGTTCTTCCATCTCACAGACTAACCATTTAAGCGTAGTAACAGCTTTTTTGGGATCAGTAACCACTGGAGTAAGCAGGTTAGGTATCCCATCATAAACAGAAAGTTCCAACATCTTCGGATCAATCATAATCAAACGACACTGATCCGGCGTCATACGATACAGCAAAGATAAAATCATAGTGTTTATAGCTACAGATTTTCCTGATCCGGTAGTTCCTGCTATTAAAAGATGTGGCATTTTAGCAAGATCAGCAACTATAGGCTTTCCTTCTATATTTTTCCCAAGATTGATTGGTAAATTATATTGATTTTTTTCAAATACATGAGAAACAATCAAATCTCTTAGTGTAACGGTCTCGCGAATATCGTTTGGAAGCTCAATTCCTATCGCATTTCTCCCTGGTATTACTGCAACACGTGCTGAGACAGCACTCATAGACCTAGCAATATCATCGGAAAGGCCAATAATACGAGATGATTTTATTCCCGGAGCAGGTTCTAATTCATAAAGAGTTACAACAGGTCCAGGGCGAACATTCACAATTTCTCCTTGAACTCCAAAATCGCTGAGCACATTTTTCAATATACAGGCATTTTCCCGCATAACTTCTGGAGAAATAGTGGTCTCCTTTACACATGACTGCAATGTAGAAAGAATGTTCGTAGGAGGAAGAGCGAAAGTCCCGTCATCATGATTTATGAGATTTGATTTAGGAATATTATGAATTACACCAGCATTTAACATCTGATCTTCTTGCGTTTGAATCCCTATCGTTGAATCCGAATTAATGACTTCAGGAAAACTCACATCCAAAGTAGGCTCAATTTTTTCAAGACGATCTTGGGAAGATATATTCGAATAACCTGAATATTTTTGAATCAAAAAATTAAAAATGCCAAATTCGAAAAAGTAATTAATCCAATATCCGAATCTATTCCGAAGATATTTCAACATACTTGGTATCATAAAATTTTCTAATTGTTCCTTTTTTTCTAATTGTTCCTTTTTCTGATCAACATTAATAGGATGGATCACTATATTATGCGACACATTATTCATACCACGAAATATAGTTGCAGAAGAAAAAAGAAGTAGCCAAATCATGGTTAGAAACAATACTACCTGAAATAAAAAAAATCCCAGTTCTCTCTGATAACCTTCGAAAAACATAACAGGTAAACGTATGACTATATCACCAATTATACCGCCAAAACCATTTTGAATAGGCCATGATTCAGAGAGAGGGAAAGAGGAGAAAAAAGTTGTAGCAACTAAAACATTTGCTAACCATGCAATGAATCTTCGTGAAAAATGATAAATTTTTCTATCAAATAATAACGAAAAAGCCCATATTGTGGGAGATGGTAAAAAAACCACACTAGCAATGCCAAAAAACTGCATTACAATGTCAGAGAAAATAGCACCACTATATCCTAAAAAATTCCTAGGTGAACGAAGGGTTATATATGAAAAGCTCGGATCATATACATCCCACGTAGCTAGAGCTAGAATGATAGAAAATAATCCACAAAGCAATATCAGCCCAGCAAAAATCTTTATTTTCTTTTTACACCAATCTGATAACAAGAACTGCTTATTTTGATCTTCTATGATGCAAGATAGATTTTCAGACATTTATGATAAAACCATATTTCAAATTGAAAAAATATATTAGCTCCCGTGAACTACTTCACGTTTTTTAAACGAATATCTAAATCTATTAGTCATATATTAAGGTTAAAAATTAGTTCATCTTTTGTAATAAGAATCATCAAATGAATAATTTTACTGGAACAATAAATGTTTATTTAAAAATATATCTTCATTCTTGCTAAAGTATGTGAACAATAGAAATCTAAAATTAATATTGCCATTTTTATTTTTTCCCTGTTATGATGCACAAAAAAGAATGTGGCTTTGATTTTAGAAAAAGAAGAGTCGTACTTTTATGATTAAGGATATACATTATGTGTCAAAGACCTTTAATGCCTAAAGCTAGTGCTGTGTGGCTTATAGAGAATACATCTCTTTCTTTCGATCAAATAGCAGAATTTTGTGGTCTACATCCTTTGGAAATATTGACCATTGCTGATGGAGAGTCTGCACAAGGCATAAAAGGATTAAATCCCATCTCTTCTGGACAATTATCTGCTGAAGAAATACGCATTGGGGAACAAAATCCGAATCACAAATTACAAATATCCAGATCACGTCCTTATATTCTTGAAAATACGAAAAAGAAAAAGCGATATACTCCTATATCAAAGCGCCAAGATCGACCTAATGCAATACTATGGTTGATTCGCAATTATCCTAAGCTTAAAGATGCGCAAATATCTCATCTAGTGAGAACCACACGCGCAACTATTGAGCAAATACGTAACCGTACGCATTGGAATACACCGAGTCTAACACCTATCGATCCTGTAACATTAGGGCTTTGTTCTCAAATTGATCTAGATGCAGAAATAAAAAAGAGTTCTACAAACATAGAAGAGAATAATTCAAAAATAACCGGAGATATATATCCGTCCTCATCTTCGTGAAATAACAGATAATAATCTTACGATGTATCCAATATTTTAGTATAAAAAATTGTCTTTATTCACGTAATCTGAGTAAATCTTCTATTTTTACTATGTTGAAGATGGACGTTTCCCGAATATGCCAGAACCTATGCGAACACTAGTAGCACCGCATGCAATAGCTAGATCGTAGTCTTTTGTCATTCCCATAGATAATTTGGTTATTTCAGATTCTCTAGCAATGTTAGATAACAAAGAAAAATGAGACCTAGGATTAACCGTAGCAGGAGGAATACACATCAACCCTTCAACATTAAGCTGATATTTTTGTCGACATAAAACCACAAAATCTTTTGCTTCATTCGGATTTATACCATATTTTTGTATTTCGCATCCTGTATTTACTTGAATATAAACAGGTAAAAAGCGATTTTGCTTTACCATTTCAAGAGACAATAAAGAAGCTATTTTTTCTCGGTCAACTGTCTCAATGACATCAAAAAGTGATACAATATCTGATACTTTATTAGATTGCAAAGAACCAATAAATCTTAATTGTACTTCCCATTCTTTCCGTAAAGGAACCCACTTTCTTTTTGCTTCTTGCAACTTATTTTCAGCAAAAATTACTTGTCCACAAGACAAAGCAGACTGAATATTGTAACTATCAACCATTTTTGAAACAGCCACCAAAGAAACACTTCCCTTTGCACGTCCTGCAAGTAATTCATGATGCTCTATTTTCTTTTTAAAACTATGCAACTTATTTTCTATAGACATAATCTCATCTTTCTTAATATTATAATTGACAGCATGCAATCGAATCCAATAGAGTATTTCTCCGGTGTTTTTTTTTTAATGAATACTTTCTTTTATTAGATGATAGCATTTTTTACTTCAAAGGTATTAAGATGGGAAAAAAAAAGTATTCTCCCCAAGAGACGGATTATAAATGGCATAATGCCTGGCATGAAGCCGGTATTTTTAAAACCGAAAACCAAAATAAACAAAAAAAATATTTCGTACTTGAAATGTTTCCATATCCATCAGGGAACATCCATATGGGACATTTGCGAAATTATGTAATAGGTGATGTGATCGCTCGTTTTATGATGGCGCATGATTATTCTGTATTGCACCCTATGGGATGGGATGCTTTTGGAATGCCTGCAGAGAATGCTGCACGGGAACACAATATTAATCCTAAAAAATGGACATATGAAAATATTAAAGTTATGAGAAAACAACTCCAATCTATAGGGCTGTCTATAGATTGGAGCAAAGAATTTGCTACGTGTGATGTCGATTATTATCATTGTCAACAATTATTATTTTTAGATTTCATGAAACACAATTTAGTCGTTCGCAAAAACGCAAAAGTAAATTGGGATCCTGTAGAACAAACTGTCCTTGCTAATGAACAGGTAATCAATGGTCGCGGGTGGCGTTCTGACGCGTTAATTGAACAACGTGATTTGTCTCAATGGTTTTTTAAAATATCTGATTTTTCCCAAGAACTCCTTGAATCTATTGAAACTCTTTCTGGATGGCCAGAAAAAGTAAAAGTTATGCAAAAAAAATGGATTGGACGCTCCGAAGGAATAGAAATTAGATGGGAAATCGTCCCAAATGCAATAGATCAAGATGAAGAAATCCTAGTATACACAACAAGACCTGAAACAATTTTCGGAGCATCTTTCATAGCCATAGCTGTCGACCATCCACTTTCTAAAAGATTATCATGCAGTAAAACGGATATAAAAAATTTTTGCGATCAAGAACAAAAAAGAGGCACCTCTCTCTCTGAATTAGAGAAAAATGAAAAAAAAGGAATTAATACTGGTATCTATGTCAAACATCCTTTAAATCCTCAATTACGAATTCCTGTTTATATTGCAAACTTTGTTTTTATGAATTACGGAACTGGTGCAATTTTTGGATGTCCTTTTGCTGATCAACGCGATATGTATTTTGCACAGAAATATGACTTGCCTATCATTCCTATAATGGAGAACACTAATACTAAAAATAGTGATGATAAGGGCAAAGCATTCATTGGTAATGGTATTATGATTAACTCATCATTTCTTGATGGGATGACAAATACAGAAGCTTCGCAAGCTATAATGCTCCATTTAGAAAAGCAAAGCATTAAGGGATCTCCTATAGGGAAAAGAAAAGTTTATTTCCGTTTGCGCGATTGGGGTATATCACGTCAACGCTATTGGGGATGTCCTATTCCTATTATTCACTGTCCAAAATGTGGTGTTGTTGAAGTTCCTAAGCAAGATTTACCTGTAAGGTTGCCAGAAGACGTGGATTTCACCTTATCTGGCAATCCACTTGATCATCATCCAACATGGAAAAAAGTTTTTTGTCCAAAATGCAAAGCAAAAGCTTTACGTGAAACAGATACTATGGATACATTTGTTGATTCTTCATGGTATTATATGAGGTATATTACACCACATGCACAAGAACCTATTAATCAAGAATTAATTGATCCCTGGTTACCAGTAGATCAATATATTGGTGGTATTGAACACGCAATTTTGCATCTTCTTTACGCTCGATTCTTTTGTCGAGCAATAAAAAAAATAGGACGTGTTAAAACTGAAGAACCATTCAAACGCTTATTTACTCAAGGTATGGTTGTGCATGAGACATATTATCAGTTGGAAGGAATAAAGAAGAAATATTTCAAGCCCGAAGAAATATTCTTTAAAAACGTAGACGGGAAAAATTGTGCATTTAGTATTTATGACAATTCGGAAGTCATTATCGGTCCCTTAGAAAAAATGTCAAAATCAAAGAAAAATGTAATCGATCCTACTCAAATCATAACATCTTATGGTGCTGATACAGCTCGATTATTTGTGTTGTCAGATTCCCCCCCAGATCGTGATCTTATATGGTCTAATCAAGGAGTAAATGCTACTCACCAGTTTATACAGAAAATGTGGCGTTTAATTGATAATGCTAAAGATGAATTGCAAATATCATCAACAAAAAAAGACATGCTTCTTATAGGTCAATCTACGAAAATTTTGAAAAATATAGAAGAAAATTATCAGAAACTTTCTTTTAACAAAGCTATCGCTAATATTCATGAACTAATAAATATTATAAGCACGCCACTCGTAGAAATTTACGAAAAAAATAGTAACGAAATCACACGATTTACTGTGCGATATATTTTAGAAAAATTAATCATCGTAATGTCCCCTATGATTCCACATTTTGCGGAAGAGTGTTGGCAATTATTGGGGAATACAGGATTAGTAGCGCAACAAAAATGGCCAGAATTATATTGTATTACAGAAGTTAAATCAGATATTACTATTCCTATTCAAGTAAATGGTAAAAAGAGAGCTTATATTACAGTTCCCATGAATGCCGATGATGCTTTGATTAAAAAAAATACACTAAATTTGAATATAATAAAAAATATCTTGCAAGGGGAAAAACCCAAAAAGATAATTATTGTCTCAAGAAGGATCATCAATATTGTTATCTAAATCTATATATTCAATATTCATTTTTTTAACTTTTTGTTTTTTTATAAGTAGTTGTAAGGTTTATCCTTTATACTACTATAACAACAAAGATAGTGCACGGTATATTCATACTATAAAGATATCAGTTACTCCTAGTGAGGATGCACAAGCATTATCTAAAAGTCTAAATTTTGCTATATCATCTATCTTTACAAAAGAACAATTCCAACTGGATATAGTGGTAAAAAGGATTATAGATGATTCTATTAATAATAATTTTTTTAAAAACACAGGAAGAATTACTTTGCAAGCAAGTTATTCTTTAAAAAAAATCCCCAACGGAAATATCTTATATAAAAATCGCACGTATGTAACATTTCTATTTGATTTTTCAAATCAAAAATTTGCTAAAATGCGTACTATTCAAAGTTCTACGGAAGATGCTATTCAAGAATTAGCAGATAATATCTATCTTGATGTTATCAGTTTTATAAAAAACATTGAATAATCACATGACTATAATAAAATCACATGAATTCTTTAAAAAATCCACGCAAAAACATTGTCTTTCTCATTTTGTATTCATTTTTTATGGGAAAGATAAAGGATTAATATTTGAATTAATTGCTCAATTCAAAGAAAAAATATATCTTGAATATCCTCATTTATTTTCTCTTGTTGTCTTAGATTCTGTGGAAATTCAAAAAAAACCAACAATCTTATGGAATGAAATAAAGTCAGTAAGTTTATTCCACGAAAGAAAGATTCTTTTAATCGATAACTTTTCTAGTGAAAAGAACGTTATAGAATGTTTAAAAGAAATAGTTTCAAAAAGCATTAATACCCATATTATTATTATTAAATCTAATGAATTGAAAAAATATACTGCGTTACGGGAAATAGCAGAAAAATTTACAAATGTTCTTGCAATATCTTGTTATCCTGATAATGACGTTGATTTACTAAAATTAATAAAAGAAAATATTAAACTAAATAAAAAATCAATCTCTATAGAAGCAACCCAGACATTACTTGAACACTTAGGAGGAGATCGTGTCGCTTCTCGAAATGAAATACAAAAACTATTATCTTATTGTTCCGAAGATGATTTAATAACAGAACAACATGTAAAAGATATAATTTGCGATACTCATGTATTATATATTGAAGAAATTATTAATGCTACTTTACAAGGGAAAACGTATCACGCACTTATGCTAGCTGATTTTTTTTTCACATCAAAAATGTCGCCAAATGCTCTACTAAATGGCTTTTTACAAAAATTTCAATTGCTAGATAAAATTAATATAGAAAAAGAATGCTCTAAAATGTCTTTCGAACAAATAATCCAAAAAATTGAAAAAAACATCATTACTAAAAAGCGTTTATTTTTACAAGAAGCCTTGCAAAAATGGAATAAAATAATTGTAGAAAAAACTTTACATAAAATCGATCAAGTAATTCGTGTTGTCCGAAGGAAAAGATCACTAGAAAAAAATATTATTTTTCAAACTATATTATCAATCTCACAAATAGTTCATAAGAACTAAAAATAACTTATTATAGCAAATGACGTAATTAAATACTCAAGAATCATTTTGTCCTAATAAAGAACATATTAACTGTAATTGATCATTGGTTTCATATTTAATACAAAATTGACCTTTATTATTGCGATGTTTTATATAAACGCTTAAACCAATTTTAGAAGATATATTTTTTTCTAAATCAGCAAAGTAGTTTTTTTGACTAATATTTTTTTCAAATGTTTTATTTGTTTTTTCTTGCTTGTTTTTCCCTTTAACTAATTCTTCTGTATCACGCACTGACATTTTTTGAGAAATAATCATTTGTGCAAGAGACAAAGGATCATGGGTTGAGACTAAAGCACGAGCATGACCTAAAGAAATATCTTCTTTGCGTATCATTTCTTTAACAGAATTAGGTAATTTTAAAATTCTCAGTATATTTGCAATATGACTACGACTCTTTCCAATAATAGATCCGAGATCATTTTGTGTATATCCATACTCAGAAATTAATTGTTCATATCCCAAAGCTTCTTCTAAAGGATTTAAATCTTTACGTTGAACATTTTCTACAATCGCAATTTCAAGAGAAGATTTACTGTCTATATTACGAATAACAACAGGAACCTCTGATAGAGAAGCCATTTTAGCTGCTCGAAAACGTCTTTCTCCAGCAATTATTTTATATAATCCATCATCTATCGAACGGACAATAATTGGCTGTATTATCCCATGAGATTTTATTGATATACAAAGATTTTCTAGTTCTTCTGAATTAAAATAATCTCTTGGATTATTAGGATTAGGAACTATAGAGTTGATGGATATATAATTATTCGGTTCAAGGGAATTTACTTTTTTCTTTTCATTTGAATCTATAGGTTTACTAACTTCTCCTATAAGAGTAGCAAGTCCTCGACCAAGGCGACGTTTAGAATAATTATTTGACATTTTTCACCTTTAAATAAACTAAGCAGCTTCTTTTCTTTGTCGTTCTTGTTGTATTAATTCCGAAGCTAATTTTAAATATGCCTGACTTCCTGCACATTTTAAATCATATATAATAGCAGGTTTCCCATAAGAAGGGGCTTCAGAAATTCGAACATTTCTTGGTATAACGGTATTATATACTTTTGCTCCAAGATTATTCCTAACATCTGATACAACTTGTTGAGATAAACTATTTCTAGAATCAAACATAGTAAGAACAATACCTTGTATATCAAGAGCAGAATTAACTGTACAACGCACTTCTTCAACAGTTTCTAAAAGCTGACTTAATCCTTCTAGAGCAAAAAATTCACATTGTAGTGGAACTAATATTGAATCAGCAGCTGCCATAGCATTCATAGTCAACAAATTAAATGAGGGAGGACAATCTAAGAAAATATACGAAAAATTATTTTTTAATTGATCCGATAAAGCCTTCTGAAGACGAAATAATCGATCTTTCTCACCACCTAAATTCATTTCTATTCCTAACAAATCCATAGTAGAAGGAACAATTGATAGATTGGGAATAGATGTTTGAATCAAAATTTGATCAATATTTTTTTCTCCGATTAATAATTCATATGAAGAGTATTTTCTATCATGCAATTCAATTCCAAGACCAGTACTAGCATTGCCTTGAGGATCCAAATCAATTAATAAAACATTTTCTCCAATAGCCGCCAAAGCAGTAGAAAGATTAATCGCCGTTGTAGTTTTACCTACTCCTCCTTTTTGATTAGCTATAGTAATAATACGACTATTTTTCCCTTTCATGACATACCCCTTTAGTATTTAAGCTTTTAAAGTACGATTCACACGAGATATTTCTAAAACAACAGAATCATTATGAACAAGGCTATTATGTTTTATAAAAGAAAAATCCCATCGATGTTTTGCTTTATCTAACTCTAATCCGTAGTTACATCCTTTATAAAAAAAAGCTTTACTATTATCATTTTTAGAAAGCCACGGAAAACTATATTCTAAAAGAGTATCAATACTTGCTACAGCTCTGGCAGAGATTACATCACACTCCTTAATCATTTTAGGAGCTTCTTGAATACGACATGCAAAAACTTTACCTCGTGCTTCAGTCTTTTGAA
This sequence comes from Candidatus Liberibacter africanus PTSAPSY, assembly GCF_001021085.1. Classification (NCBI taxonomy): domain Bacteria; kingdom Pseudomonadati; phylum Pseudomonadota; class Alphaproteobacteria; order Hyphomicrobiales; family Rhizobiaceae; genus Liberibacter; species Candidatus Liberibacter africanus. The sequence goes on from NZ_CP004021.1 coordinate 543,155, forward strand.
GAACATATCGCAAAAAACTAGCTTTTTTGTTGTTAGATTCAATCAAATTAACTAATCCTCCTCCAATGCCAGCAAGTTGAATAGACGTAACTATCCCAGGAAAACCGCCCCCACTACCAAAATCAATCCAAACCGAAGGATACGGATGCAACTGAAACATTCGAAGGCTGTCTTCAACATGGCGTATCCAAAAATCTTTTACAGTAGACGATGATACTAAATTTATTTTAGCAGACCATTTTAAAAACAACGAATAAAAAAACTCCAATTTTTCTAATGTTTCACGTGAAACGTTATATTTATTTAAAAAATAATTATCTCTCAATATATCTCTCGAATTTTAATGTTTCAGATTATTCTATTTTCTTCTATAGCAACATTTTTTTTAAGATAAATCAACAATAAATTTAAAGCTGCAGGTGTCATACCCTCAATTTTTGATGCTTGCAATAAATTAAAAGGTTTTGTGCGAGATAATTTTTCTTTTAACTCATTCGAAAGAGCCGGAAGGGAAGAATAATCAAAATTATTTGGAATTAATCTTTTTTCTTCAAACCTAATTTCTTTTGCCTCTATCATTTGTCTATTTGTATACACGTTATATGAAGATTCAATCTGAATCCTTTCAAGAACAATTGAAGAAAATTTACATGCATCAGGACATATGGCGAAAAGATCCTTCTTAGAAAAATCAGGATATGCTAAAAAGTCATAAGCAGTACGGATTTTTCCATCATTTTTCAACGATATCGCAGCAGAAGACGTGTTTTTGGAAGTTAAAACCAAAGATTTCAACATATTGCGAAGAAAATTATATTCATGCATATACTTTTCAAAACGTTTTATTCTTTTACTTCCAATACATCCCCATTCAATACCAATAGGAGTTAATCTATTATCTGCATTGTCTGGACGAAGAGAAAGACGATATTCTGATCGTGACGTAAACATCCTATACGGCTCTAAAACACCTGTAGAAGTTAAATCATCTATCATGACCCCAATATAAGAATCGGTGCGACTAAAAAGAACACAATCTGATCCTTTAGATTTTCGAGCAGAATTTATGCCCGCAACTAACCCTTGCGCAGCTGCTTCTTCGTATCCTGTTGTACCATTAATTTGTCCAGCTAAAAACAAACCAGAAATTTTCTTGGTTTCTAAAGTTGGAAATAATTCTTTAGGATTTACATAATCATATTCAATTGCATATCCAGGATGAATAATATCCACTTTTTCCAAGCCTGGAATTGTCCGAATAAATTGATGTTGTATTTCTTCCGGCAAAGCAGTGGATATACCATTAGGATATACCACATTGGTATTCAGTCCTTCTGGCTCTAAAAAAATCTGATGTCCATTACGTTCACCAAATCTAATAATTTTATCCTCTATCGATGGACAATATCGTGGACCAGAAGATTTAATGTCCCCTGAATAAATCGCAGAATGCTTTATATTATCAATAATAATACGATGTGTATCTAAATTTGTTCTAGTAATTCCACACTCAATTTGTTTATTAGTTATTTTATCTGTCATAAAAGAAAAAGGAACTAAATTATCATCTGCATACTGTTTTTCCGTTTTTTCCCATATAATAGTTTTACCATCAAGTCGAGCAGGAGTTCCGGTTTTAAGACGACCCATATCAAAATTAAACTTCATAAAACTATCTAAAAGAGAATTTGATGGGAGATCACCCATCCTCCCTGCTGGAATTTTTAATTTTCCTATATGTATAATACCACCTAAGAATGTTCCCGTTGTTAAAACTAAAGTGGAACAGCGTATCACATTATTTTCTTGCATAGTTATGGAATCAATTTTATTATTTTTTACATTAAATCCAGTAACTTCTCCTTGTATTACATCTATATTTTCTTGTGATAAAATTTCTTTCTGCATTGCTGAACAATATAATTCTCGATCTGCTTGAGTACGGGGACCACGTACTGCCGGCCCTTTCTTAACATTCAATACACGAAATTGAATTCCAGCAGCATCAGCAACACGACCCATCAAACCATCTAGAGCATCTATTTCTCTAACAAGATGACCTTTACCAAGTCCCCCAATAGCAGGATTACACGACATAGATCCTATAGTAGAAATTTTATGTGTTATAAGGGCAGTAAAAGCCCCCAATCTCCCTGCTGCTGCTGCTGCTTCACAGCCAGCATGTCCTCCACCAATAACGATTACGTCATAAGATCTACTCGTCATAACTTACCTCATATCGTAAAAAATCACTTTCCTATACAAAAATTTGAAAAGATAATATCAAGCAACTGTTCTACATCAACGCTACCTGTTATTTTCCCTAAAGAAACTGATGCCAAACGTAAATTTTCTGCAATAATATCTAATCCATAATCTTTATCATTAAAAGAAACCATTTCTAAATATTGTACAGCTTGAGACAAATGCTCCAAATGTCTCTTATGGCTAGGAATAGAAAAGGAAACTTTATTAAGTTTCTTTAAAAGAATACTTTTTATCTTGTTTATTAATTCTTCTAAGCCTTCCCCTGTAGTGCTAGATATAAGATGATCATATTCATGAAAATTAGTGGTATAAAGATCACTTTTTGTCCCAATAAAAATAAAATCAATATTTTCCGGAAAATAAATTTCTGTTTTTGAGTTAATTTCCTGTAATAATAAAATCAAATCAGCATTTTCTACTTCAAGCAATGCTCTTTTAATGCCTTCTTTTTCAATAACATCATCTGTATCACGAATACCCGCAGTATCTGATATTTTTACAAGATATCCTTCTAAATCTAGATCTATAGTAAGAATATCACGCGTTGTACCAGGAATATCAGTAACAATCGCAATATCTCTTTTTGCTAATGCGTTAAATAAACTTGATTTACCTGCATTAGAATGACCTGAAATAACAATTTTATACCCATTACGAATAATTTCACCGAATCTTCCTTGTGATATATGAGAAGATATCTCATCTTTAAGAAAGATAATATCATTCCAAACTTCTTTAGAAGAAAAATTATGTACATCTTCTTCATCTGAAAAATCCAAATAAGCTTCTATAAAAGAACGTATATGTGTTAACTTATCTATCCATTCATTATATAAACTAGATAATTTTCCAAACATTCCTTCCATCGAGATACGACGTTGCATCTCAGTTTCAGAAGAAATTAAATCAGCTAAACTTTCTGCCTCAATCAAATCAATTTTACCATTTTCGAAAGCTCTACGAGAAAATTCACCAGGATTCGCATGGCGCAAATTTGGATTCTTTGCTAACTCCCCTAAAATAGAATTTACAACAGCAATACCACCATGTACATAAAACTCAGCAGAATCCTCGCCTGTAAAAGATCCTGGTGATGGAAAAATAATCAGTAATCCTTTATCTAGTATTATATTGTCTGAAGAAAAAAAACATCTCAAAGACGCTGTCCGTGGAAAAGGATTTTTCCTTCTACAAATAAATTCACAAACCTGAAAACAAGATTGGCCAGATAAACGAATCACAGAAATAGCAGATGGAGGAGATCCAGAGGATAAAGCAAAAATTGTATCTTTTTTATAATCCATAAGCAATTATAGCTTAAAAACCCATTATTATCAATTTTGTTTATTCATTGAATAAAAGAATTCTTTATTATCCTTTGTTTGTTTTATCTTATCAATCAAAAATTCTATAGCATCAGAGCTATTCATAGAAGAAACAATTCGACGTAACATAAAAACTTTTTGAAGATCTTGTTTTTCTATTAAAAGATCTTCTTTACGAGTTCCAGATTTAATAATATCCATAGCGGGGAAAATACGCTTATCCGCTATCTTTCTATCTAAAACTATTTCACAGTTACCAGTACCTTTAAATTCCTCGAAAATAACTTCATCCATACGGCTTCCAGTGTCTAACAATGCTGTAGCAATAATAGTAAGAGATCCTCCTTCTTTTATATTTCTCGCTGCACCAAAAAACCTTTTTGGACGCTGGAGTGCGTTTGCATCTACTCCTCCAGTTAAAATCTTTCCAGAAGATGGCATTAAAACATTATAAGCACGAGATAACCTAGTTATTGAATCTAACAGTATGACAACATCAAGCCCATATTCCACAAGACACTTAGCTTTTGCAATAACCATTTCAGCAACTTGTACATGACGAGATGCAGGTTCATCAAATGTTGAAGATATAACTTCTCCTTGCACAGATCTTTGCATATCAGTTACTTCTTCTGGTCTTTCATCAATAAGTAATACGATTAAGTAACATTCTGGATGATTTTTTTTAATTGAATGAGCAATACTTTGCAAAAGAATAGTCTTACCCGTACGTGGAGGGGCAACTATTAAACTTCTTTGTCCTTTTCCAATAGGAGATATTAAATCAATAATACGAGAAGATATGTCTTTGTTATCCGGATCATTTAACTCCATATTAAATCTTTTATCTGGATAAAGTGGAGTTAAATTATCAAAATGTATTTTATTTCTCACTCTTTCAATAACATCAAAATTGATAGAATTTACTTTCAAAAGAGCAAAATACCTTTCACCTTCTTTAGGTGCACGAATTGGTCCTTCAACTGTATCTCCTGTTTTTAAAGAAAAACTTCTAATTTGAGAAGGAGAAACATAAATATCATCTGGACCGGCTAAATAGTTAGCGTCAGGAGAACGTAAAAAACCAAAACCATCCTGAAGAACTTCAATAACACCTGCTCCTATAATTTCTACATCTCTACTAGATAAAACTTTTAATATAGAAAACATCAGTTCTTGCTTACGCATAACATTAGCGTTTTCTATATCAAGCGATTCAGCAAAAGAAAGAAGTTTAGTTGGAGATTTGTTTTTAAGCTCTTGAAGCTTCATTTCAGACATAGATTAGACCACCTAAATTATTTTAAGAATAAAATAAATAACGTATAAATGAGGGAAACATGAAAACATAGAAGAAATCTATGTTTAGAAAAATACCAATAAATCGATTAATTAGTCAATGAATCAATCAAATCATCCATCGATAACAACTATCACACAAAATACATGAAAATAAATATAAAATCAAAAAAAAAACTAAAAAGGTTTTATAACAGATAAAAAAACAATAATAATCATAATTAAAGTGGGTATTTCATTGATAATTTTAAAATATATTGGATCATAAGACGATTTTTTATCGTGGAATTTTTTCATTAAAAATGCCAAATAAAAATGATAAAATGATAAAATCAATACGAAAATTACCTTTAAACGCAACCATCCAACTTGGGTATAATAAGATTTCCATGCTAAATATAAACCACATACCCATGATAATACCATAGCAGGATTCATAATAACCTTTAAAAGTCTTTCTTCCATAATTTCAAAAGTTTTATATTGATCTGTATCTGGACGTGTTGAACTATGATAAACAAAAATTCTTGGCATGTAGAGTAATCCTGCCATCCAAGATATTATTGATATTATGTGTACACTTTTTATACACAAATAAAATTCAGATGTAAAAAAAAAAGATATAAGTAAGGAAAAAAACAAAAACAAAAACAATGCAAGAAAAGCTATAGATTGCACTTTTTGACCTTTTAAATCCGAAAGCAAAAATTTCATTACTTCCTCTCCAAACGTATATTTTTAACTAAATCCAAAACATTTTTAGGATCAACTTGCGGAGTAATACCATGACCAAGATTAAAAATAAACGGACCAGAACCTAATACATCTAAAATTGCATTTACCCCATCTATCATTACTTGATTACCAACAACCAAACGCATTGGGTCAAGATTTCCTTGAACAGGACCTTCTTTTTGAAGTTCAAAAGCAAATGATAATGGTACAGACCAGTCCAAACTTATAGCATCAGAATCAGTTAAACGCCGATAATTTTTAAGCATATAACCGGCTCCTTTAGCAAAGCTAATAAATTTAGCATTTGGACATTTATTGCGCACTGCCGATATTATACGACCAACTGACTTAGCAGCATAATTTTCAAATTCATACTCACCAAGAGAACCGGCATGTGTATCAAATATTTGAATTACATCGACTCCAGAACGAATCTGAGATATTAAATATTCTGCTGAAATGTCAGATAAAAAATCTAAAAGCCAATTAAATGCACGAGGATTTTGATATGCAAAAAGACGATTTTGTGCATGATCTTTTATAGAACCACCAGATATCATATACGATGCAACAGTCCATGGTGCACCACAAAAACCAATTAAAGTTTTATCAAAAGGTAATTTTTTTCGTAAAATGGAAATTGATTGAAATATTGGTGAAAGATGCTCAAGAATATAATCAATGTTTGGATTCAATAAATAAATTTCTTTATCTGTGATAGGATCCATTTTAGGACCTTCATTTTCTACAAAACGCACATTTCTTCCAAGAGCATCTGCTATTACAAGAATATCAGAAAACAAAATAGCAGCGTCTAAATCATATCGATGAATTGGTTGTAGTGCTAATTCTACCGTACATTCGGGTATATAACACATATCTAGAAAATTTTTAAAATTTTTACGTATTTTTCTATATTCAGGTAAATACCTTCCTGCTTGTCTCATAAGCCAAATAGGAGGAGGGTTAATTACATTACCTTCTAATACCTGAAGTATCTTTTGTTTCTGTTTATTCATAAATAATTAAATATTTTCATAAAGATTAATTATTATTTTTATAGGGTGTAAAAAATGGTTATTATTCACTTATTCACATTATATTAAACTTATAAATCAATTATTTACTATTAACAGAAAAAAAATCTTTTTTTAAATCTCAAAATTTTTTGTCATATATATAATGGTTAATCAAACACTTTAGTGTTTTTTGTTAACTAAAACTTGTTGGATAATATGTGAAAAAAGTAAAAACATCTAAATTTAAACGTTCTTTGGAAAAAGATATAAAATACTTTTATAAAGTGAACAATTCCTTTACTTTTTCACAGCAAAGAGTTTTAATTCCCTTAACAATTCGGGGAAAGAGTTAATACTGTGGAAAAATTCCATTCAAAATGTGAAAAAAGTGTATATCTATTTTATGAAAAAATTGTGAAGATATTTTTAATATTATGTCAAAACGTTTAATTTTAGCATCTTCTAGTTTGTCGCGAAAAACAATAATGGAAAATTCTGGTATTGATTTTTTCATTGTGAAGCCCAATGTTGATGAAAGAGAGATAGAAAAAACAATAGATTTATCTGAGAGAAAAAGAACTGAAAGAATTGCGCTTATATTGGCAGAGAAAAAGGCTTTAGAAGTAAGCAATAGATATCCTGAGCATGTTGTCATAGGATGTGATCAAACGATGTCTTTGGGAAATTATATCTATCATAAGCCTACAACTATGTTAGAAGCAGAAGAAAATTTATTAAAATTATCAGGGAAAAAACATCGTATTGGAAGTGCATATGTTATAGTAAAAAATGGAGAAGTTTTACGTTCTCATATTTCTGTATCACAACTAACTATGTATAAATTTTCTAAAGGATTTATTAAGGATTATTTAAAAAAAATTGGCGAAAAAGCTTTACTAAGTGTAGGATCTTATCAAATCGATAAAGAAGGTATCAAGTTGTTTAGTTCAATTAAGGGAAGTTATTTTTCTATAGTTGGATTGCCAATTGTAGAACTTATTAGTGATCTTAGAAGAGAAAAAGTAATAAATCATTTTTCAGGATAAATTATATATCAATAGTAGCTGATAATGAGTTTTCTTGTATAAATTCACGGCGTGGTTCCACTTCATCACCCATCAATCTAGAAAAAAGATCATCAGCTTGAGCAGCATCTGTTATCCTAACACGTAATAAAGAACGAGTTTCGGGATTTAATGTAGTATCCCAAAGCTGACTAGCATTCATTTCTCCAAGTCCTTTATAACGTTGCATAGAAATTCCTTTGCGTCCTATAGCAAATATCGTATCCAATAAAGAACAAGGGCCTGTTATTTTTATTTTATCTCCATTACAAATCAAATATGAAATTATTGAATAATTTTCTTCTATTCTTTTTGAAAAGATCCTCCTGTATTTAGATCCAAAAGAAAAAATAGAAGATCCTTCAAGAATAAATTGTTCTTGAACACCACGGGAAGTACGCTTAACAACTATATCAGAGCAATTTGTAATGCTACCAGACCATAAATTTTCAGATTTATCTATAATAAAATTTAGTCTATCTGCTAATTTATAAGCAAGATCTATATTAATTTCTTGATCACATTCGCAATTAAAAATACCAGAAATTACTGCCTGTTCAATAAATTTATTATCATGGTTTGGATAGAAATTTTTGATTAGTTTATATATTTTCAAAGCATCATTGATAAAATTGCGTAAATCATCTCCACTTATTACTTTTTTAGAATCATAAAAAAGTTCTATTTGTTCTGAAAGAGATTGATTTATAAGATAATCTTCAAGAGATTCTTCATCTTTAACATATTCTAAGGACTTTCCTCTTGTTATACCGTATAGGGGAGGCTTGATGATGTATAAAAATCCATTTTGGATTAAAGAAGGCATTTGTCTGAAAAAAAATGTTAAAAGAAGAGTTCTAATATGAGCTCCATCGACATCAGCATCAGTCATAATGATTATTTTATGATATCTTAGCTTATCAATATTAAAGCTTTCTTGTCCTATTCCTGTTCCAAGAGCAGTAATTAGGGTTCCTATTTCTTGACTTGATAACATTTTATCGAATCGAGCACGCTCTACATTCAAAATTTTACCACGCAACGGTAAAATAGCTTGGTTTTCTCGGGAACGGCCCTGCTTTGCAGAACCACCAGCAGAATCCCCTTCAACCAAGAACAATTCTGATTTTTTAGGATCTCTTTCTGAACAATCAGCTAATTTTCCTGGAAGAGAAGCTATGTCTAGGACACCCTTACGACGCGTAAGATCTCGGGCACGCCGAGCTGCATCTCTAACCATAGAAGATTCTAAAACTTTTTTAACTATAATTTTTGCTTCAACAGGGTGTTCTTCTAGCCAAGCAGAAAGACTATCATTAACAAGACCTTCTACTACAGAACGAACCTCTGAAGACACAAGCTTTTCTTTAGTCTGAGAAGAAAATCTTGGATCATGCATTTTTATAGAAAGAACGGATGTAAATCCCTCTCTACAATCATCACCAATAACGGATCTTTTATCTTTCTTAGAACCACAACTTTTTTCTACATAAGAGGTTATTTGACGAGTTAATGCGGAACGTAATCCGGATAAATGAGTTCCACCATCTTTTTGAGGAATATTATTTGTAAAACACAAAACATTTTCATGATATCCATCATTCCAATTCATTGCTAAATCAACAGTAATATTATCTTTTGATCCCTGGATTCTAATAGGATTTGGCATTAATGGCTTTTTATGTCTATCTAAATAAGAAACAAAAGATTCTATTCCTCCCTCATAACACATTTTCATTTCTCGACATTGAGGAGTACGTTTATCTATCAATGAAATTTGAATGCCGGAATTTAAAAATGAAAGCTCTCTTAACCTGTGTTGCAAAGTATCATAATCAAAATCTTGTGTGGAAAAAATATCACTACTAGGCAAAAAAGTAACTTCTGTACCAGTATCATTACAATCTTCACCTGTAACAACTAAAGGACTATCAACTACTCCATTGATAAATGAAATCTCGTATATTTTTCCTTCACGTTTAATTCGTAATTTCAACCATGAAGAAAGAGCGTTAACTACAGAGACACCAACCCCATGTAATCCTCCGGATACTTTATAAGATTTTTGATCAAATTTTCCTCCGGCATGCAATTTGGTCATAATGACTTCTACTGCAGATATACCTTCTTCTTTATGAATATCGGTTGGAATACCGCGTCCGTTATCAATTACTGTACAAGAACCATCCATGTTCAATGTAACAGTAATAATATCTGCGTATCCTTCGAGAGATTCATCGATCGCATTATCGAGAACCTCGTATATCATATGATGTAATCCTGATCCATCATCTGTATCCCCTATATACATAGAAGGTCTTTTTTTAACAGCATCTAATCCCTTTAAAACTTGGATTGAATCAGCACCATAATTAGAATTTTGGATATTATTACTCATATTTGTAGGAAACTTTCGAATTTGCCGATATAATCAAAGAGAATGTAAGAAAAAGCATTAGGGAGAATAACTTTTATTCTCCTGGTTTTGTAGAAATCAATATCCAATTAGGATTATTGGAAGAAATGTTTTTTGAAAAAGTCCATATATCAATAACTTTGCCGAAAATTTCAGGATCACTAGAAATTAATGCATTATCTTTATCATAGGAAGCAGAAATAAACTGTCCAACTATGCGTATTGTAATGTATAAAGTATTGTCCTCTATGCTTGCATTGATGATTTTAAAATCATCAATACCTACGAGACTTGATTTAACATTTTTTTCCTTGGTTTGTTGTTCTGCGAGAGAATCATTGAAGTCTTGATAAACTTTGCTATCAACCAATTTTTCAATTTTATTAATTTTCCGATCAAAAAAAGAATCCACGATCATTTCGTAAGAACCACGAGCATTATTCAAAAAATCTTTGGGATCGAAATCAGAATAAATCGCAACAATATCTCGCATAATTTTATTCAGTCGAGTGCCAATAGGGAATAATTCATTAATGGAATCCAAATGATCTTGTTTTTTTTCTTTTTTAAAGGACATGACATTCCATGAATCTTCTTTTGAAGGATTGGATTGTTTCTTTTTCCAAGGGTGAAAACCGGAGGAAGGTTTCTCACGTCCTGTTTTTTCCCCTAAAACACCACGTAACTGTAGGAAAACAACAATCGTTATAAAAGCAAAGAAAAGTATCAAAAAATCACCTGAATCCATTTTTATAAAACCATTTTGTTAAAGTATGAATACGCTAATTATAGTAATAAATTCCGAGTTTATTTGTATAAAGCAAGAGAACCCATCATAAAAATCATATTTTTCTTAAAGTGTGTTTTAAATTTCCCGAAATATATGGATATTTTTAAAGGAAAAGTATATTCAATCTCATTAAGACAAACAATGCTACAATACCTTTTTATATGTATATAGGCAAGGGTTGTGTAATTCAAATTAAAATATTAACGATGGGGAATAAGGAATAATAATGGAACAGCAACGGCAATTTACTCTTTTAAATCAATATATCAAAGATTTATCTTTTGAATCTCCTAATGCACCATACTGTTTTTCTGATATCCAAAAGAAGCAACCTACAATACAGATCAATGTACAGGTCAATGCGAGTTCCATGTCAGAAACTGATTTTGATGTTGTTCTTTCATTTGATATTGAAGCGAAAAACGATGAAAAAATAATTTTCCATTTAGAAATTGCATATAGTGGCATTATTCGGATTATTGATTGTCCGAAAGAATCTATTCCACACGTCTTATTTGTTGAATGTTCTCAACTCCTTTTTCCTTTTGTAAGACAAATAATTTCAAACACAATCAGAGATGGTGGTTTTCCCCCTTTTATAATTGATACAATTGATTTTTTAAAATTATTTCAACAAAAAAAATCTTCAATAAAAAACCATGAATAAATAATGGTATAAATTATTGATTGGAAGAAATATATTTATCCCAAATAGCATTGTTTCCGATCGATTGGATTGCTTTAGCATGCCTCTGGAGTTCTTCTTTTGTTATGCGCACAGCAAGAGGATGATCTCGTTTTAAACAAGAGATATCTTGAAGTGTTGTTTTTTTTTCTTGAGAAGAAAGGTTGTTTTTTGTTTTAAATCCAAAATCTATTTGTGATCCTCCGACCATCATTTGCACGTAAACATCTGCTAGAAGATGAGAATCGAGTAATGCCCCATGTTTTGATCGATGTGAAATAGTTATTCCATATCTTTTGCAAAGGGAATTTAAATCATTTTTAGAAGAAGGATGTTTACGTCTTGCAATAGACAAAGTGTCAGTGATCCTTGATGGATCTAAAGGATTTTTGTTTATTCGTTGTAACTCGGCGTTTATAAATCCGACATCGAATTTGGCATTATGAGCTATCCACTCTGCATTTTGATCATTAAAAAAAATCCAAAAGTCGGGGAAAATTGAAGCAAAAGACGGTTTATCTTTTAAAAAATCGTCTCCTATACCATGTAATCTGAAAGCTTCAGGGCTATTTTTTCTATTGCCAGGCGAAATAAATATTTGAAAAGTTCGGCCAGTTTTAGAATAATCAACCAGTTCAACAGCTCCTATTTCAATTATTCTATCGTTTTTTGGATCAAGCCCTGTGGTTTCTATATCAAATATTATTTTACGCATTATTTTTTTTTGAATTGTTCACTCTAACAATATGTCTAAGTATTTTCTGAATTTCTTTTTCTATTACCTCAACTTTTCCTTCTGTGTTTATAACATAATCAGCACGAGAAATTCTATCTTTTTCATTCATTTGTTTAGAAAGAATAAAAAAGAAATTTTCTTCTGTATGTTTTTTTCGGGATAAAACACGCTTACGTTGTGTTTCAAAACTACAAGTAACAACGATGATTGCATCGAACAAATACTCTTTTTTTTTCTCGAAGAGTAAAGGGATATCAAAAAAAACTATTTTTTCTCCTCTATAAAACATTTCATAAAGGATTTTTTTTTCATGCATTCTAACCATTGGATGCACAATTTTTTCAAGAATTTCCAATTTTTCAGGTGATTTATGTAGTATCTCCAGTAAATAAGCTTTATTTACTTTGTTATTTTGGATTGATCCAGGGAAAATATTACCAATCACATCTACGGCTTCATGATGATATAGATGATTGACTATATCATCAGAACTTATGACTGGAATTTTTTGTTTTTTCAAAAATTCTGCTACTGTTGTTTTGCCTGTTCCAATGGATCCAGTTAATCCTATAATCAACACGTATATACCTCAATATTAGTAAAGAACTATAAAATTTTTCTACAACAGACCTTCATTCAAACTTTTAGAACTTAGGTTAATTTGATATATAAAACTTATCCGAAGTTTTATATTTTTTAGAAGATTATAAATACATTCTTATTAAAATTTTTCTATCCACAATAGGAAAGTAAGTTTTAAAAAAAAATATCGATTTTAAAACGAATAGCTACCTAAAGTGTGACACAAAAATTATTTTTTTTTTACACAATGTTTTTATAAACGATAATTATGTTTTAAGGTGTATATTCATGTGTTAACTGATTGTTTTTTTTGCAATTTTAAAAAAAATTTGTATTATTATTCGGTTTTGGTAAGAGATGCTCAGTATAATTGGGAGTTTTTGATTTGAATTGGATCGCAAATTTTGTTCGACCACGTATAAATTCTGTATTCGGTCGTAGGGAAATTCCAGAGAATCTTTGGGTAAAGTGTCCAGAAACAGGAGAAATGGTATACCATCAAGATTTGAAAGATAACCAATGGGTTATACCTTCTTCTGATTTCCATATGAAAATACCTGCAAAAGAAAGATTAAACTTTCTATTTGATAATGCAGAATATTGTCTATTAGAACAACCTAAAGTATGCCAAGATCCCTTGAAATTCCGTGATAATAAAAAGTATATAGATCGTCTGAAAGAAAATCGCTCAAAAACAGGTTTGATTGATTCAATCGTATCGGCTTTTGGTAATGTACGCGGATTAAAATTAGTTGCGGTTGTTCACGAATTTTCCTTTATAGGGGGATCATTAGGTATTGCTGCAGGTGAAGCAATTGTAAAATCTTTTGAAAGGGCTATTGCTGAAAAATGTCCTCTTGTGATGTTTACTGCTTCTGGTGGTGCACGTATGCAAGAAGGGATTCTATCACTTATGCAATTGCCTCGCACTACGATTGCGGTAAATATGCTTAAAGATTCAGGACTTCCTTATATTGTAGTCTTGACTAATCCTACCACTGGAGGTGTTACAGCTTCTTATGCTATGCTTGGTGATATTCATTTAGCTGAACCTGGTGCTGAAATCGGTTTTGCTGGGAGGAGGGTCATTGAGCAAACAGTAAGAGAGAAGTTGCCAAGTGATTTCCAGAGATCCGAGTATTTAGAAGATCATGGAATGATAGATAAAATTGTCCATAGGCATGATATTCCAGAAGTTGTCTCTTCGTTGTGTAAAATATTGACTAACAGTACACAGTAGAAAGAACATAATCTTGTTTTTTTTAAAGTTGTTTATTTACACCATAGAGGGGTAAATGGGTGTTTTTTCACTAGAGAGAATGAATGTTCTTTTAGAAGATTTAAATAGACCACAAGATCGTCTCCCTCCAGTAATTCATATAGCAGGAACTAATGGTAAAGGGTCGACTGCTGCATTTTCGCAAAGATTACTTGAATCGTCAGGATTATCAGTTCATGTTCACACTTCTCCTCATCTTGTCAAGTGGAATGAACGTTTTCGTTTAGGTGTTAAGGGAGATAGAGGAAAGTTAGTAGAAGATGTTTTATTGCTTGATGTATTTAGTCGTGTCATGCAAGCAAAAAGCGCTCGGGATATTAGTGTTTTTGAGGCATCAGTTGCTGCCGCTTTTATTTTATTTTCAGAATATCCTGCGGATTGTGTTATTATTGAAACTGGTCTAGGCGGAAGGCTTGACGCTACTAATATAATTGAAAGAAATGCTGTTTCTGTGATTACGTCCATTTCTTTAGATCATACAGAACATTTGGGAAATACTGTTAGTGCGATTGCAAGAGAAAAATCTGCTATTATGAAAAGTAAAAATCCTGTAGTTATAGGTTATCAGTTATATGATGAAGCACGCGAAGTTCTCGTGGAAAAAGCAAAACAAATGGGATGTCCGTATCGTGTTTACGGAGACCACTTCTATTCTTTTGTAAAAAATAAAGGCTTTGTCTACCAAGATCATATTGCTCAAAAATATTTTAGCATGCCCAGCCTAGTAGGTGAATATCAGCATATTAATGCAGCAACTGCGATTTGTGCCGTTCAAATGGCTGGTTTTAAATTAGAAGAGAAATGCATTAATTTTGCACTACAGTCAACGCAATGGTTTGGGGTTCTTCAAAAAATTACGAAAGGTCCTTTGCTTGATAAATTGCCAGATTATTCTGAGATATGGACAGATGGTGGCCATAATCCAGGTGCTGGATTAGTCATTTCTCAAGAAATATGCAAATTAGAAGGATTCTATGACAAGAGATTCTATCTTGTCATAGGCATGCTAAAGGAAAAAAACTACAAAAAATATTTAGAGCCATTTGTCAGATTATCACCAATTGTATTGTCGGTTTCTGTTATGCACAACAAAGATGATATCCACTCGTCGATAAGTGTTGATACACAAGTTTTAATGCAAGAAGCAGTAACATTAGGGCTAAAAGCATTTGCCTGTTCTTCTGTCATAGAAGCGCTATTGAAAATAAGAGAAATTAACGGAAAACTACCTCCCCCATTTATTCTCATAGGGGGATCACTCCACCTTGTAGGAGAGGTTCTTTATAAAAACGGAGTGCAGATTCATTAAAATCAGTCTGGTTTACATCATTATTGTGCACATCTAATCTTGATGTTATTTTCCCAAAAATTGCACTTATAAACATTTATATTAGAGATAATATCCATTTAGTAATATCACTTTTGGAAGAGCCTCCAGGCATCATGGTACCTATTATTTGCCCATCTTTAAACAAAATAAGAGTAGGAATAGAAGCTATTTTATAACGTGTAGATATAGAGGAATTTTTTTCTATATCAAGTTTCGCTATTTTTACTTTATCTGCAAGTTCATCCGCAACATCGTCAATAATAGGAGATATAGCTATGCAAGGATTACACCAGCTTGCCCAAAAATCCACAACTACTGGCTTTGAGCTTTTCAAAACTTCTAAATCAAAATTATCCGCATCTACTTTTAACGTACTCATCAAACACTCCATATCAAACAATCATTAAACAATATTTTACTAATCTTAATCTACGTAAGAATCAAGAGATCGTAGTTTCTATTTCTGCAAACGCTTTATTTAATTTATCTTGTGGAATGATAAATATTTTTGGTTGTGAAACATAAATAAGCAAACAAGTTAAAGACTTATCAGGATATGAATCCTTAAGGATTTTTTCATATATGGAAAGTTGTGCAATATGAGAAGATGGAATACACTCAATTTCCTCTGGAACATGATGATGGGTTTTGTATTCAAAAATAAAAATATTTTTCTGCGAAATTGAGATTTGGTCAATCCGTCCAGAGACTAAAATATGTTTTTTTGTAGAAAATATTTTTCCAGAAATTGAAACTTCTGCATAAGAATCACAAGACATAGCTGTAGTCATGATAGGATGTTCTAAAAGACTTGTAGTAGATAGTACCAAATTTTTAAATTCTTTTACGGACCAGAACTTACTGTTCTTTTCATAGTATGATTCAATGAATTGTTTTCGTTTTTTTTCAGGAATTGTAAAAATTACTTGTAATAATTTATGAATAATCAGTCCACGTTTGAAAGTATGATTTTCAGGAAAGAAAGGTTCAAAACTTGGTTCGATTTTTTTATCTATCATCGAGGGATTGAGAATACACGGTTCATTTATCTTGTTTTTAATGGGAGAAAAGAGTTTCTCTGGGATTGTTTTTTGGTCAAAAAATTGTTTTGTAATTTCTTCCGTTTCGATTGGTATATTTTCAGGATGATGGACAGTCCATTCGTATGCTGTCCATTCATCGTTAGTGATAGAATTTTTTAATTTTACTTCTTTGACTCTTTTATCATCACAGAAAGAATCATAAACCATATCATACCAGGTCTTTTGATTCATTTCTGTCTCATTATCAGTTTTAGAAGTACTATTAGCATGCTTGCAAATTATCAATCTATCTGAAGCGCGCGTCATTCCAACATATAAAAGACGATTATATTCTTCTTTAGTAGATTTTTTGATATATTTTATAAGATCAGAAACTAGCTTATTGTGTGAATTCGATTGTGGAATCCACACTGGTGTTCCAGGATCATCGTTCAAAGAAGTATCGATATACAGTTTTTCCATATTATTATGAGAAAATACTTTTGCTCCTGTATCAACAAGGAAAACAACAGGAGATTCTAGTCCTTTAGCACCATGCACTGTCATAATACGAACTTCATTATGATTAGTACTGTTTTCTCTTTTTATGGTAGGTGGATAATGTTCTAATTCTAACATCAATTCTTGTAGGCTAAAACAATTTTTCTGTTCATTTTTTAATGTAAAGTTAAGTAATTCGTCCAGGACATCGATAACTTCATTTCCAAAACGGGCGATAAACTGTTGCCGGCCTTTCTTGGCTCCTAATATTAATGTGAAAAAATCATGAGGAGAGCAAAATTGAGCAACATCAGTAAGTTCATGTATGTATTGAATAACATACTGGTATTTGAATACGCCGTCGTTGGCTAGTTTTTGTATATATTCATAAACAGTTTCTGTTTTATGACGTTTTGTACATATTTCAAATATATCGTCTTCGGAAAAATTGAAGAGCGGACTTTTCAGAATAGAAACTAAAGATAAATCATCTTCTGTGGATAAAATAAAATATCCAAGAGACATCAAATCTTTTATAGCAAGATGATCCGTTAGAATAAATTTATCATCGCTAAAAACAGATATTTTGTAATCATTTTTAAGAAATCGTGTAAGCAATGTGATAAAAGGCGTAGATGTGCGCTTGCGTACTAATATTAGGATATCTTTTTCTTGAATCACTTTTTTTTACCATTACTGACAATAGTATCGGAACCAATCATATTCGAAATGGTATAGGCGATGCGTCGTGCTAAAATAGAAGAAGAAGACTCTTCTGGAAGAGAATCAAAACAAGATTCCCAACTTTCCTGTTTAGGATTTTTTTTTGAGATAACTTGTTCCCATAGCTGTACTTTTCCAACATGTCCAATTCGACTGGAACGATGCATAATGGTAGAGTCTTCATCTTCACGGAGTCCTTGTGCGTTTTCTGGTATAGAAAAGACTTTGTCTACAGCGGTAAGAATATCTGAAGTTGAACGAAAAGATACAGGAAGATCTATTATAGAAAATTTTTGTCCTGCATCAGTAGCACGTTGTTTATTAATTTCTTTTTCAAGTGAAATACGTTTAGGTTCTGCTCCATTAAAAGAATAAATAGTTTGTTTTTCATCACCTACTGCAAATAATGTACGGGGATTTGAGTGTTGATCCCCTCCAACAAAAAAATCTTCAGTGAGGGAGCGAATCACTTCCCATTGAAGAAGAGAGGTATCTTGGACTTCATCAATGAGTATATGATTAATTTCTTGGTCAATTTTATAGCGTATCCAAGCACTTACATCACGTTTTTTTAAAAGATCGTTGGTATAAGTAAGGAGATCTTCAAAATCAAGGACGTAGTTCTTTTTTTTTAACTCTTCGTAATGGGTATTGAGATGTTTAGCTAACGTTAATGATGCTAATGTGGGTTTAAACATTTGATATGTGTTAAAACGATCTCGTATTTTTATAAACTCTTCCTGTGACTTTTGGATTTTTTCTTTTAAACCAGGGTATTTTTTGGCAATCTTTTGTGAGATAATATATTTTTTAGGAAGGTATTCTTCTTTTGTTAGAAAAAAAGAAGATAAAATACTCAAACGTTCTTCCATACATTGAGTTTCAGATGCTTTTTCGAGCTTTTGAGCTTGCTTTAAGTATGTAGGTTGTCCAGTTTCTTTATATAAAGGAACATATTCCTTCATATCACTTTCTTGAAAATAGGGTAAAGTCCTTAAATCGTTATATATCAGTTCGTAACTTTCGTTAGGAAGTATACCAAAGCGCTTTTTCAATAATTGTTCTTCTCCACCGTTAGTATTAGCAAAAGAGGAAAATTGTTTGAGAACATTGCGATTACTAATGATATTAGACATCAATTTTTCTCGATCTTGATCATTAGATATTTCAAGTATTTCATAAAAAGATTGTTTGAGTTCTTTATTATTGTCTAACATGATAGACGTAAGCATTGATTTGTGGGCTTCTTCGATCAGTTTTTTAGATTGATCTTTCTCTGCGATAGAAAAATGACTTGTAATATTGGCTTCCAATGGAAATTGGTGCATAATCGCTTCACAAAAGGCATGGATAGTTTGAACTTTTAATCCTCCAGGAATGTCCAGTACTTTGACCAATAAGTTACGGGCATTGGAAATATCTCTTTTACTTGATTTTTTACCCTGGATTTTGGTGATTTCTACAGAAAGTTTTTCGTCTGATAAATGATACCATTCAGTAATGACGTTCAAGACACGATGCGACATTTCTGCTGCTCCGGCCTTTGTATGAGTAAGGCATAAAATAGTAGAAGGATGAGCATTAGCAAGGAGAAGACGCAAGACTCTTTGAACGATAATGTGAGTTTTCCCAGAACCAGCATTAGCAGAAACCCATGCAGAACAAGTAGGATCGGAAGCTAATAGTTGTTTTGATTTTGTTTGGGATATCAAATTTGTGGTTTCCAAATTATCTTGGAATTCATTATGATGTATCATATTTGTCTCTCCATTCTGCTATGCGGGCGAGGTGATCATATTCACTCCAAGTATTAGATTCTTTTGGAAGACGTAGATATGATATAAAGGGCTTCTTGCCACTTTGTAATAATGTTATCATCTCTATGAAGTTACTGAGAGATTTTTCTGCAAGTGCATCAGCAGAATAATTTTCTTTATTATTATCTGTAATACAATCTTCTTTAAATTTCTTTTTGAGTCTTATGTAAAAAAGATTATCGACTTTTTTACAATCAATTTGAGTAAAAGCCCCAGCTTGCAAAGCTGCAGCTTCTAACGAAAGTTGTGGATCAGTAAGTTCTCTAGCCATATTTTCAGTAGGATTATTACCAGTTTTATAATCTATGATATCAACAAATCCTGATTTTAAGAGATCAATGCGATCGGCATTGCCAGTTAAATGAATTCCAACAGATTCTATTTTCATTTTGGCGGGAACATTGACAAAGCTTTTTTCTATTAAATCTTGTCTCTTTTCTTCATGTTCTAAAAAAGAATGAGATATTTTATGAAAAAGATGACGCCAAATAATATCAATATGCGGAGGTAAGTTTTCTTGTTCAAAAGAAGAATCAACAATTTTTTGCATAAGACAATTGATTTCGGGTGTATTTTTATTGATTCCTTTTTTTATAAGTTCTGAAATAATATTATGAAAAAGCGTTCCACGATCCCTTGGATCAGGATCTTTTTTAAAGCGGGGGATAAAATCTAATTTGAGAATTTTCTTTGCATAAATAGCATATGGATCACTTATCAGCGTTTTGATCTCTGTAAAGGAATAAGTTTTAGGTTGTATTTCTAGGGGAGGGAAAGGTTTCGGACGTATGTGGGATGGTTGTTTTTTTGTATTATCTAAATTTCTCGCCCAATCTAGATAGCATTGACCTTTTTTTTTGAGATCATCAGCGAAAGCGTTTCCTCCAAAAACTAAAAGTCGTTGTAACCAACGTGATGCAATGGTTGGAATATTGTTTGCTCGTAAAGAGCGTGAATATATAAGATGGCGTGTTCCGCTGGCCATTTCAAAATCATGGGATGCTTGACCTATGTATTTTTCATCTATTTCTAATCCTAGATCAGATTGCATCATGCGTGATAAAAACGGATTTTTAGGAGGATGTTTCGGCCAAATTCCTTCGTTAAGTCCTCCGAGTATTACTGTGTCAAAACTCAATAACCTAGATTCTAACGTCCCTAGTATGAAGATATTGGATGATTTGTCATTTATAGGAGCAACCGTTTCTCCGGCGATAAGTGCTGTAATAATATCAATCCACTCAATAGCATTTGCTTTTATAGAAGAACTAGTTTCAACGATTTTTTGGAATAACGAAGAGATAGCCTTTCCTTCTTCTGCCCGCCACAAATTAGGTAGTTTCGCATGCTCATCAAAGCATATATTTTGCAAGCAATTCGCTGTTAATTTTGTCCAATCGGATATACTTAAAGTATCATTCTTATGTGTAACTAAAGGTATTATGGATTGTGTAATGTGATCCGCTAGTGAGCTCGCGAGATCTTTATCTTCGTCAGATAATCGTGATTGCCAAAGAGGAACGTGTGAACTATGTTGTTGCGTAGCAATTCTCTCAAGAACTAGAGATTTTAAACGTACTATATCATAAGAATTTGTATTTTTCCGCAACGCAATTAATTCAAGTGCATTTTTTGCTTTATATAAATGTTTTTCAGAAAATCCAAATTTTGCCAGAGGATGTTTGATTAAGTTAGCAATAGCGATGGTATCACTGGGTTTAAAGACTGCATTTAAAAGTGATGTAAGAATGGAGTTTTGTAGTGTGTTTGATAATGGTATACCAGCAGAAATATCAACATCTATTCCAAAGCGTATAAGTTCTAGTTTTACACGACGAGATAGGTTGCGATCGGCTGTTATCAGTGCGGATTTTGTTTTTTTATTTTCGTCAAGAGACATTCGTAATGCAACGGCTATAGCTGTGGCTTCCTCGCGTTCGTTATCTGCTTCAACTAATGATACATCAGAAAAATATTTTTGGATATTTTGTAGTATATTATTGTCTAATATACTTGTATTTTCTGTTTCAGAAGTATCCGATGGCAAAAATGATTTTGAAATAACCACTGAGCGCATATACATTTCTTCATCAATTTTTCCTAAATTTTTGACATCCTCACGTTTAATTTTCAAAAATTGCAAAAGATTGGCTAAAGAATATTGCGGATGCATTGAATATGTTGCATTTGAGTTAGAAATTCTAGGAGATTTGTCTGTAATTTTATCCCATATTTTATTTGAGATGGAAAAATCTAGTCCTGGCAAAACTATTGCGCCGTTTGGATTGTTTGCTACAGTTGACATTAATCTAGCTGTCGCAGGGATGGATCCAGTTGATCCTGCAATAATTACAGGCCATTTTTTCTCGTTCAAAAGAGATTTTTCTTCAGCGTGCATGAGATCTATTTGGTACTTGGCAGGAGAAGAAGCATTAAGCTCAGAAAGTCTGTCTGTCCAATATTGATTGGCAATTTTTAAAAAGCCTAAAGCGAGTAACCCCCACATACCATATTGCTCGTTTTGAAGCGCGTACAAGCCGTCCCATGTTTTTTCTTCTGTTTCAATTGTATCAATAATATCTGCTAAATTTTTTGCGAGCCAAATGGCATTAGCAGGACTTATTGGAAGGCTTAATGGTGATTCAGGATAGAGATCTTTGATGCTATTCGGCAACTTGTTTCTCCACATGAGAATTAAATGTGCTAGTTCCAAAAGTCGCTGTATATTAGAGACAGGAGGATTTAGATCACATGATAACAAAAGATCCGCAGTGAAGTTTCCTTCTGTAATATCTCCCAATGATTTTATAGTTGGTAGGATGATAGATTTCTTGCCTGTGATTTCAATAAATTCTGAACGTAATTCCTGGATTGCACGTTTTGTTGGCACATAAATTGTAACTGAAGCTAAGGATAGAGGGTCAGATGGATCATATTGAAAATTTTCCACTAACTTTCCATCTAAGAGAGCAATGATCATCTCTTTAAAAAAAGGAGAAGATGGTGCAATAGTAAAAATATTGGGTTGTTTATGTTGCATTTTTCCAATGATAATAGTCTATTTTATGTGAATTATTCTATTTTTGATATTATTCGATTCCTATGTAGCAATATAATTAAAAAGTTGTTTTTATATACAAAACTATATTAGGAGTTGTGTCAATACACCCAAAGGAAAAAAACAAAGCGCTAATCCCCCCCAAAAAGGTACGACAAAAAAATAAAAAACATATTGTTAAATAAATTAGTTGCATATTTTATTACTATATTAATATGTAGGCGATTTTATTTTATTAAGATGAGATATGATCCATTTTTCAGCTGAAACAGTAGCTTTTCTACCATTTTTATCCTGACTTAGTTGAATATCAATAGTTTTTTGTGGAAGAATTTTTCTCCCGATTTCAGGCCATTCAATAATGCAGATTCTTTCGTTTAAGATTTCATCAAGCCCCAATTCAAACACTTCTTGATGGCCAGACAGTCGATAGAAGTCGAAATGAGCTATTGGTATGCTAGCGTCATATAATTGGACTAATGTAAAAGTAGGGCTTAAAACTTCTAATTCAGGATTCTTCGTTAAGAATCGTATGATAGAGCGAGCTAAGAAAGTTTTCCCTGCCCCTAAATCTCCGGATAGAGTTAGGCAATCGCCTAGCTTGAGTATAGATGCTAAATGATTACCAAGGCAAACAGTATTTTTTTCATGTAGGAGAGGAATAATTGTTAAATTTTTTTCAGAAAAATTCATTGTCATATTCATTTTATTCTTTGGAAGGAATGCGGCAATTGATTTTGGTAATTCCTTCATGACAACTATTAATCGATACATTCCCACCATGAAGATTTACAAAACTTTCAACTATAGACAATCCTAAGCCGACTCTTTTGCGTTGTCCATGATGTGCATTTGAAACGAATCTATTAAATATGTTTTTACACATATCTTCAGGAATGCTTGATCCATTGTTTGTAATAGAGAAAACAAAATCTCCATTATCGCGGGAAGCTTCTAAAATGACGGTATAATTTTTAGAAGAAAAATCTGTAGCATTGCTGAGAATTTTAGCAAAAATTTGAAATAATCTTTGCCGATCAGCAACGAGGGTTCCCAGATTTCCATTAGAAACAACTGTTAACCTTATATTATTTTCATTCATTTTGCTGGAAATAGATTGTTTTACTTCATCTAAAAAATCACTAAGAACAATCGTACTATAATTTAATTTCATAATACCTGCATCAACTGTAGCAAGATCAAGAATATCATTGACTAAATTTAACAAAATTTCTGATGAGGTGGATATATAATCTACATATTGAGATTGCTTAGGATTTAAACTTCCTGATGTAGTTGTTTTAAGTAAATCAGTAAATCCAATAATATTTGTTAAAGGAGAACGCAATTCATATGACACATGTTGGACAAAATTATTTTTAATTTCATCTGCTTTTCGTAATGCTTCATTTTTTTCTGTTAAAGCTCGTTCTGCTCTTACTGAATCTGTCACATTTACAAATGTTAACATAGTTTGTGCATTTGGTAAAGGAAGTAAAGAATATTCAAGAACTGAACCTGATAAAAGTTCAAGTGTGCCATGTAATGATTTTCTTTCATCATCAAAGCTCGTGATAATTGCAGCAAATATATCCCATCCATCTGATTTATTGTAATATCTTGAACATGTAGCCGCAATGTTTCGGATATGTGTTCCGGGAGACACTCGCTCCTCGTCTGTTTGCCAAAGAGATCTAAAGGCAGGATTTGATAACTTAATTTTACCATCTGGGCCGAAAACAGCGACACCTTCAGATAGATGGTCGATAGTTTCTCCCTGTACTTTTACAAGGGTATTATATTTCGTTTCTAAATTTACTTGGACTGTCAAATTTTCAAACAACCAAATTGTTCCGCCTAGGGGGCTATAAGAAACTATAACATGTAGTGTTTGTCCATTAGGCAAATGCCAATTATCTTCATGCGTTCCCAAGGATTTATAACTAGAAAAAATATTTTCTTTCCAAGTTTTCCAATTGAGCTGCTCTGGTAATTTATTAGAAGATCTTAAAAATTCAAGAAGTTCATCATTACTTGGATTAGATTCTAGAAATTTCGGATCTATTCCCCATAATTTTACAAAAGATTGATTGTAAAATTGTAAATATCCATTTTTATCAAATATAGCTATGGCAAATGCTAAATTATGTAATATTTCATATGTATAGGTAAGTTGATTAGTAACAGTGATTTCTTTGGTAAAATCTATGGCGATTCCCGCTTCTCCAAAAGAATTTAATACTCGAATTATCTTATAAGATTCGTTTTCTCCATGTTCGAACGTTGAGATAGTTTCGCAGAATTCTTCTTCTGATTTACCAGAAGACAGCATTTTATTTTTAAGTTCTTCTGCGAATAATTTATGATTGTCAACAATGGTTTTTTGGATATGACTTTCTTCTATTCTTGTATTGATTTTATAGCTAGAATTAGTCCAAATGACATTCCCCCTCTGATCAAGTTGCCATACTAAAAAATCAAGAGAATCAAACAATGATTTGAAAATTGACATATGGCTACTAAGTTTTTTGCATTGCAAAATCGTTTCTGCTAACTCTGAATATATTCCGTTAAGAGTTAAAATACGAAGAAAAGCACAACTTCCAGATACTCCTCCTTCTATTTTAATGGCGCAATCATTTTTGGTCTCCGCCACGAGATTAAAGCACTCGCCATTTTGGCGGAGTTTTTCTATTGCCTTTGACAGCTTTATATAGTGATGAAATTTTAACCAATTTTCAAAAGACAAAATATCAATGTCTGTTTGAATATTATCTATTTCATGATTCAATTGTCCGATTATTTCAGGTTTTTCATCTTTTCCATCCCAAATAATGATAAGACAATCACTTTTAGTTAACAAGGAATGGTATTTTGATAATTGGTAATATACCTTGGAAAGAAACGAATATGTTTCATTGATCTTTTTGGCGAGATGATTTCGTTGTTGGATAAGCAATATTATCGCGATGATGGTGGCTGATAGTATTCCAATTAGCGTTCCAAATATTGCCATTTTACAAGAGAAAATTGTCCAAACTCCTAATTCATTTCCAGTGCCGATTGTCGCTGTGTTGTTCATCATTTGTATGGTTATACCTACTTTAAAGGAGCTATTATAGAGGAATATATTATCTTTTTTGAGTAGATTGTAGATTATTTTGAAGAGGAATTTTTATAGATGTCAATATGGCGGTCCGTTAACTATGTTATTTTCGAGTTCTAGCGGTAATTTTTACAACTATATTATTCTTTGCCACCATGTTAAGTGCATTACAAACCAAAATAAGTGTTTTTTGAATACTAGTCCGTATTAACATGAGATAGTCTCTTTCAAATAATTGTATTTTTGACCGTTTCCTCTAGCTTAAGTGTAGATCACTTCTTATTCAAGGATAAGATGATAATTTGACATTAAGTATATCAGTGATTTCTATAAATAAATAAGGATAATTTACATTTATTTGAGTATAAATAGCTGAAATTATTTGAAAATAAATGGTTTTATAAAAAAAGCACTTGAGAAAAGGTGTTTATTTAAATTACCATTTGATTGGATAGTTAAATGTTGATCATACCAGCTAATATTTTGTTGTCATGATAAGTATTGTGGAGGGAAATATTGGTTAGATGGGTCAGAAGCATTTTGGGTACATATAAAAGAAAGCATAATAGTTGGTTGCTATAAGAATCCTCATTGAGAGGGGTGGAAATATTTCGTAATGGTATATTTTATCAGATAGGAGGGGGTTTTAATGGTGAAATTTGATTGCGGGGGATCTTCTCGTGTATATCATAATTTGAGCGTAAGTAGGTTATACGAGGAATCGATTCGCCGAGAAAAAACCATTCTCACCTGCGATGGGGCGTTGAGAGCATTAACTGGACAGCATACAGGTCGTTCTGCACTTGATAAATTCATTGTTCGCGATGATTATACTGAAAAAAATGTATTTTGGGAGAATAACAAGCACATTTCTCCTGCTAATTTCGCTGCGTTGAAAGCAGATATGTTAGATTACATCAAGGATAAAGAATTATTCGTACAGGATTTAGTTGCTTGCCCTTATACAAAAAACTCGCTTTCCGTACGTGTCGTTACGCAATATGCATGGCATTCCCTGTTCATACGCAACTTGTTGAAGCATCAAGATGATCTTGATGCTATCCCTGATACAATGAATTTGCAGGTTATAGTATTGCCTGATTTTACTGCTGATCCGAAAAGACATGGATGTCGTTCAGGGACAATAATCGCGATCGATTTGAATATGGGCTTGGTATTAATAGGAGGAACTTCCTATGCTGGAGAAATAAAAAAATCAATATTTACCTATCTGAATCATGTTTTTCCAGAACGTTGGATTATGCCAATGCATTGCTCTATTAACATGGGCAAAGAAGAGGATATTGCATTGTTTTTTGGACTTTCTGGAACAGGGAAAACGACTTTATCAGCAAGTGTTGAAAGATCTCTTATAGGAGATGATGAGCACGGTTGGGATGAGGAAGGGGTGTTTAATTTTGAGGCTGGTTGTTATGCGAAGTCCATTAATCTTTCGAAAGAAATGGAACCAGAGATTTTTTCTTCTTCCTGTCGTTTTGGAACGGTGCTTGAAAATGTAGCGGTTAATGAGCATGGAATTCCTGACTTTAAAGATTCCTCTTTTACAGAAAACACTCGCGCCGCCTATCCTCTTAATTTTGTTCCTAATCATGCGTTAAAATCTGTAGGAGGGCATCCCAAACATGTGATTATGCTTACTGCTGATGCATTTGGAGTTTTGCCTCCAGTGGCATATTTGAATCCTGAGCAAGCTGTATATTATTTTCTTTCTGGGTATACTGCTAAGTTGGCCGGCACAGAAAAAAGTGTCTTAAGACCTGAAGCAACCTTTTCGGCGTGTTTTGGCGCTCCATTTATGTCTAGAGATCCTGCTGAATATGGTGAAATTCTCAAGGATTATATTACTAAGTATTGCGTTGATTGTTGGCTGGTAAATACTGGATGGACCGCAGGTCCATATGGCCAAGGTTATCGTATGCCATTAAGTATAACGCGTGCGTTGTTGAAGGCAATTTTTGACCGTTCTATTAAAGAAATGCCATATCGTATTGATGAAAATTTTGGTTTTTCTGTTCCGATGGAAGTTAAAGGAGTAGATAAAAAAATTTTGAATCCACGGGATTCGTGGGGAGACGTTGAAGCATATGATAGAAAAATGAGAGAATTGGTATTAATGTTTGAGGATAATGCCAAAAAGAAAAAGTTAAAAAAGATAATTTAGAACGGTATTCTATTCTCTTTTAATACAATGTGAAAACTTGAAAAGAATTCAGGTATTGTATGGATGTAGATGGCTTTTTTGAATAATTTTTATGAAAATCAAAAGTCAGAAAATACTTTTTTGCAAAGGATAGGAAGGTTATAACTTTCTTATCGCAATGGTTTCTATCAAGTGATTTTCTCCTTTGGATAGAATGATGTTTGCGCTTTTGCGTGTGGGTAAAATATTCTGTTGTAAATTGGGGAGATTTATATCGGCCCAAGATGTTTCGGCGATTTGTAAAGACTGACTTTCGCTTATTTCTGTAAAGCGATGAAAATAAGAATTTGGATTGAGGAATCCTTCTTTCCGTAGCCCTAAAAAGCGATTTAAATACCATTGATGGATAGCTTGTTCTGTGGCGTCTATGTAAATTGAAAAATCTAAGAAATCTGAAACCAGAGGCATGGTTTTGTGATTATCTGACCAAATATTTGATTGTAATATATTAATTCCTTCTAATAAAAGTATATCAGGTTGGATTATTTTATCGTATTCTTCTTCTAAAATGTCATATTGCGAGTGTGAATAACGTGGCGCAAAAACTTCTGTTCTCCCAGATTTTATCTCAGAGAGGAACTCTAACAGCTTGTTTAAATCATAGCTTTCTGGGAATCCTTTGCGTTTCAGCAGCTTCTTTTTTTCGAGAATAGCATTAGGGAAAAGAAAGCCATCCGTGGTAACAAGGGAAACTTTGAAATTAGAAATTTGTTGCAATAAAGTGCATAAAACACGGGAAATAGTAGATTTTCCTGAGGATACAGATCCCGTAATTCCAATAATAAAGGGTGTTTTAGTCCTTTTTTTAATATTTAAAAATTTATTGTATTGCTGATAAGTTCTTTTGGTAGATTTTACATTTATCAATAAAAAATGTGATAGGGGGAGGTATGCGCTGAGTATTTCATTTGGGTCAATTGGAGCATTAGAAGAGAGTAATGAATTGTCTATTTCTTTATTTAAGATAGACGTATTTTTTAAATGCGCAGCCCATTCATGCGATGTAAAAAAATGATAAAGGGAATGATTTTGTATATTCACGATAATTTATTCTCTAGTACTAAAAACAATATAGATATTGTGTTTCCTGATCTTTAAATTAATATAAGTAATATATTATAAATTTTTTCGTTATTGTGTATTATTTGCAAAAGTTAGTCGCATAGATAACATCTGTAATAGGTAAAGTAACTTATCTTCATTAAGATGGTTTGTGATGATATATGCATAAAAATTTTACTGGATTGCATTTAAACTGATAATTCTATAAGTATTTCTTCTGGAATGGTGGATGTTTTTTAGTCAAGCAATGGAATGATGGAACGATTATGATAGCAATGAGTGAGGGGGATTCTTCTTCTATTAAAATGCATGCTACAACGATTTTGACAGTACGTAAGGACGGAGTTGTCGTGGTTGCTGGCGATGGGCAAGTAAGTCTCGGGAATACTGTGATGAAGGGCAATGCTCGGAAAGTTCGCCGTTTAGGTAAAGGGAATATCATTGCGGGATTTGCGGGTTCTTCTGCAGATGCGTTTACCCTTTTAGAAAGATTAGAAAAAAAACTTGAACAATATCCAAACCAACTTTTGCGTGCAGCTGTTGAATTGGCTAAAGATTGGCGTACGGATAAATATTTGCGTAATCTTGAGGCGATGATACTGATAGCCGACAAAACGACAACGTTAGTTATTACGGGAGTGGGAGATGTTCTCGAGCCAGAGCATGGGGTTATGGCAATTGGATCTGGAGGATCTTATGCTCTTGCTGCAGCTCGTGCTTTGATGAATACGCAGAAGAGCGCAGAAGAAATCACTCGTGAGGCTATGTCTATTGCGGCTGATATTTGTGTTTATACTAATCATGAAATTGTATTAGAAACATTGGAAGTCGGAGGACAATAGATAAGATGATGCTTACATTTAATTTTTCTCCGCGTGAAATTGTCTCTGAACTTGATCGCCATATTATTGGTCAAAACGACGCCAAACGTGCGGTAGCGATAGCTCTGAGGAATCGTTGGAGAAGACAGCAATTATCTGAGGATTTGCGTGATGAAGTAATGCCTAAGAACATATTGCTTGTTGGCCCTACTGGTGTTGGAAAGACAGCAATTTCTCGTCGCTTAGCAAAATTGGCAGGGGCTCCTTTTATTAAAGTTGAAGTGACCAAATTTACTGAGATTGGATATGTTGGGCGTAACGTTGAGCAGATTATACGAGATTTAGTTGACGTTGCAATCAATCTCGTGCGGGAGAAGAGGCGTGATGAGGCGCGAGAACAAGCTGCTATTAACGCGGAGGAAAGGATATTAGATGCTCTCGTGGGCAAGGCTACTACATCTAATACACGGGAAGTTTTTCGTCAGAAATTACGTAATGGGGAGATGTCTGACAAAGAAATTGATATAGAAATAGCCGATACATCTGCTGATATTTCAAGCTTCGATATGCCGGGATCAGGGGCTAGTATAGGAGTTCTAAACCTTTCAGAGTTGTTTTCCAAGGTTATGGGTAGTGGGCGTAAGAAAAAGATACATACGTCTGTGCAAAAGTGTTATCCGGAACTTGTGCGTGATGAGTGTGATCAATTGATTGATATGGATGCGGTGCACAGAGATAGCATACAAATGGTTGAAAATTATGGAATTGTTTTTCTAGACGAAATTGATAAAATAGTTGCGCGAGAATCGGGTGGCGGAATAGGTGTTTCTCGTGAAGGAGTGCAACGTGACCTTTTGCCGTTAGTAGAAGGGTGTTCTGTATCGACGAAATATGGATCTGTTAATACGGAGCATATTCTTTTTATTGCATCAGGGGCTTTCCATGTCTCTAGGCCGGCAGATCTTTTGCCTGAAATGCAGGGGAGGTTCCCGGTTCGTGTGCATTTAAAATCCTTAAGTAGAGATGATTTTAGATTGATTTTAACGGACACGGAGTCAAATCTCATACTCCAGTATAAGGAATTGATGAAAACAGAGGGTGTTATCTTAGACTTTACAGAGGATTCAATAGATGCCCTCGCTGATGTGGCTGTGAATTTGAATAGTACTGTTGGTGATATAGGAGCTCGGCGGTTGCAGACAGTGATGGAGCGAGTTTTAGAGGATATATCCTTTTCTGCTTCGGAGCTTCAGGAAAAAACCGTTGTGATTGATGCTGAATACGTGCGGTTACACATGGGAGACTTTTCATCTGAAATGGATGTATATCGCTATATTCTATAAGCCCTTACAAGAGTCAAATATTGTATATTTGTTGCATGTTTATTGTTGTATGATGTTATTTTTTATGAGTAATTTTTGTTGACTTAGTTATTTGATGTGTATTAGTATTGGTATCGTTATTTGAGAAGAGAATATAGAGAAGTAAGGGAGACATGGACGGCGATTTTTTATTTTTGTAATTATATTTTAATTACGATGTTAGAGGCGTTGTTTTTTTTTTCATGTTTTTCTTTTGTTATGACGTTGGAAGATGTTTTATAGCATTGGATTTTTTACATGTTAGATGCCTTTGGCAAGAACATGAGAGTTTGATCCTGGCTCAGAACGAACGCTGGCGGCAGGCCTAACACATGCAAGTCGAGCGCGTATTTTATACGAGCGGCAGACGGGTGAGTAACGCGTAGGAATCTACCTTTTTCTACGGGATAACGCATGGAAACGTGTGCTAATACCGTATACGCCCTATTGGGGGAAAGATTTTATTGGAGAGAGATGAGCCTGCGTTGGATTAGCTAGTTGGTAGGGTAAAGGCCTACCAAGGCTACGATCTATAGCTGGTCTGAGAGGACGATCAGCCACACTGGGACTGAGACACGGCCCAGACTCCTACGGGAGGCAGCAGTGGGGAATATTGGACAATGGGGGCAACCCTGATCCAGCCATGCCGCGTGAGTGAAGAAGGCCTTAGGGTTGTAAAGCTCTTTCGCCGGAGAAGATAATGACGGTATTCGGAGAAGAAGCCCCGGCTAACTTCGTGCCAGCAGCCGCGGTAATACGAAGGGGGCGAGCGTTGTTCGGAATAACTGGGCGTAAAGGGCGCGTAGGCGGGCGATTAAGTTAGAGGTGAAATCCCAGGGCTCAACCTTGGAACTGCCTTTAATACTGATTGTCTAGAGTTCAGGAGAGGTGAGTGGAATTCCGAGTGTAGAGGTGAAATTCGTAGATATTCGGAGGAACACCGGTGGCGAAGGCGGCTCACTGGCCTGATACTGACGCTGAGGCGCGAAAGCGTGGGGAGCAAACAGGATTAGATACCCTGGTAGTCCACGCTGTAAACGATGAGTGCTAGCTGTTGGGTGGTTTACCATTCAGTGGCGCAGCTAACGCATTAAGCACTCCGCCTGGGGAGTACGGTCGCAAGATTAAAACTCAAAGGAATTGACGGGGGCCCGCACAAGCGGTGGAGCATGTGGTTTAATTCGATGCAACGCGCAGAACCTTACCAGCCCTTGACATATGTTGGACGATATCAGAGATGATATTTTCTTTTCGGAGACTTTCATACAGGTGCTGCATGGCTGTCGTCAGCTCGTGTCGTGAGATGTTGGGTTAAGTCCCGCAACGAGCGCAACCCCTACCTCTAGTTGCCATCAAGTTTAGATTTTATCTAGATGTTGGGTACTTTATAGGGACTGCCGGTGATAAGCCGGAGGAAGGTGGGGATGACGTCAAGTCCTCATGGCCCTTATGGGCTGGGCTACACACGTGCTACAATGGTGGTTACAATGGGTTGCGAAGTCGCGAGGCGGAGCTAATCCCCAAAGTCCATCTCAGTTCGGATTGCACTCTGCAACTCGAGTGCATGAAGTTGGAGTCGCTAGTAATCGCGGATCAGCATGCCGCGGTGAATACGTTCTCGGGCCTTGTACACACCGCCCGTCACACCATGGGAGTTGGTTTTGCCTGAAGACGGTGTGCTAACCGCAAGGGGGCAGCCGGCCACGGTAAGGTCAGCGACTGGGGTGAAGTCGTAACAAGGTAGCCGTAGGGGAACCTGTGGCTGGATCACCTCCTTTCTAAGGAAGACATTGAGTATTATTAGATTTATTTAATGATCTGAATATTTTTTAAAGATTATTTGATACAATATGGCTGCTATTATAGCGGTTTTAGAGGATCGCCGTCCAAGTGTCTCTTTCTTTTCTATGATATTTTGCGATGATGGGTTCATTACTATGTTTTTATTTAGGGCCCGTAGCTCAGGCGGTTAGAGCGCACCCCTGATAAGGGTGAGGTCGGTAGTTCAAGTCTACCTGGGCCCACCATTTCAGTTTTAGGGGGCCGTAGCTCAGCTGGTAGAGCGCCTGCTTTGCAAGCAGGATGTCAGCGGTTCGACTCCGCTCGGCTCCACCATATTCGCATATATAGGGTTTTGTTCTATTATATTATTGGAGCAATAGTTTTTTGAAAATTGAATAGAAGATATATTTTTTTGTATTTTTTATGTTTGCATTGTATGCGACATATAGATACCGACGTTGTTAACCGCACGTTGAAGATTTATCTCAGGAAATTGGTCTATCAAGGAATCATAATGATATTTTTGTTATGTTTTTTTGATTAATAAAGAGTTTGTAAGAGAACTTTGTGACGATTGACAATGAGAGTGATCAAGCGCGACAAGGGCATTTGGTGGATGCCTTGGCATGCACAGGCGATGAAGGACGTGATATGCTGCGATAAGCTATGGGGAGCTGCAAATAAGCATTGATCCGTAGATTTCCGAATGGGGGAACCCACCTTAGACGTCTAGGAAAGTGTACATTACGGTTTAATTTTCTAGGTGTTTATAGGTATCATTATCTGAATAAAATAGGATAAAAGAAGCGAACGCAGGGAACTGAAACATCTAAGTACCTGTAGGAAAGGACATCAATTGAGACTCCGTTAGTAGTGGCGAGCGAACGCGGATCAGGCCAGTGTTAAGATAGATTAAAGTAGAATTACCTGGGAAGGTAAGCCATAGTGTGCGATAGCCCCGTATACGTAATGATCTTTTTTAACCTTGAGTAGGGCGGGACACGTGAAATCCTGTCTGAACATGGGGCGACCACGCTCCAAGCCTAAGTACTCGTGCATGACCGATAGTGAACTAGTACCGTGAGGGAAAGGCGAAAAGAACCCCTACTAGGGGAGTGAAATAGACCCTGAAACCGAATGCCTACAAACAGTCGAAGGCCGCGAGGCTGACGGCGTACCTTTTGTATAATGGGTCAACGACTTAGTGTGACAAGCGAGCTTAAGCCGATAGGTGTAGGCGCAGCGAAAGCGAGTCTGAATAGGGCGTTTAGTTTGTTGCATTAGACCCGAAACCGAGTGATCTAGCCATGAGCAGGTTGAAGGTTGGGTAACACCAATTGGAGG